>NZ_JBBCZC010000004.1:0-140695 GCF_037144575.1 Sporosarcina sp. USHLN248 | reverse complement strand
ACAATCTACTGAAAGTGGCCGGCATCCGCGAGCTACTTTCAGTATTGAATGAGAAAAATACAAGAACAGGTGGCGAAAAACGATTCGTTTTTCGCCACCTGTTCTATTTTAAGGACTTATTGGACAGCCCCTTTTTATTTACGCTTCTTGTTCGGTTAATGCTATTGTTTGCTTTGTTTCTTGTTCTGGTGCTTGAACAGATGCCTTGCGCTTTCTTGAAGGGATCATATTGAACATGATGTTGAGGAATATAGCCGTCAAACTGCCGGCTACAATGCCGTTGCTTGTTAAAATTTGAATTCCTTCAGGCAAATGCGAGAAAATATCTGGTACTACGGATACGCCAAGCCCTAATCCGATCGAACAAGCTACAATCATTGCATTTTCTTGTGATTGCCCGATTACTTTGCTGAGCATTTTAATCCCTTGTGATACGACCATGCCAAACATCGCAACCATCGCACCGCCTAATACGGATGTCGGAATGACTGTTGCCAATGCAGCAATCTTCGGCATAAGACCTAAAGAAATGAGCATTATTGCAGTAATTGCGATTACTTTACGTGACTTGACACCAGACATTTGCATTAAACCGACATTTTGAGAAAATGTCGTATATGGAAATGCGTTGAAAATGCCCCCGATGACTGAAGCTAAACCTTCTGCACGGTAGCCTTTCTCTAAATCCTTTTTACCAATTTCCTTTTCACAAATATCCCCTAAAGCAAAGTAAACGCCGGATGATTCTACTAATGATACCATCGCAACTAAAGTCATCGTTACGATTGGGAAAAGGTGAAAAGTCGGTGTTCCGAAGTAAAATGGAACAACCATGTGGAACATGGATGCTTCCTTCACTGCACCAAAGTCTACAACTCCAAACAACATCGCAGCGACTGTGCCCGCAATTAAGCCTAAAAGGATAGAAATCGAACGCAAAAATCCATTTGAAAAGCGGTATACTAAAATGATGAAGAGTAAAGTGCCGAATGATAATAAAACATTCGTTACGGAACCGAAGTCAGGCGCGCCTTGGCCCCCTCCCATATTGTTCAAAGCAACAGGAATCAAAGTGATTCCAATTATTGTAACTACAGAACCCGTTACAATAGGCGGGAAAAACTTAATCAGTTTTCCAAAAAACTTGCTTATCATTACAATTATAATGCCTGAAGCGATTACCGCTCCATAAATAGCTGATATGCCATAATTGCCGCCGATTGCAATCATCGGACCGACTGCCGTAAATGTACACCCTAAGACGACCGGCAGACCAATCCCGAAGAAACGGTTCGTCATGATTTGCAAAATCGTCGCAATGCCACACATTAAAATATCAATCGATACTAAATAGGTCAATTGAGTCGAGTTTAATCCGATTGCCTCACCGACGATCAATGGGACTAATATAGCCCCCGCATACATCGCCAATAAATGTTGGAAGCCTAAAACGACGGATTTCATTTTGTAGGCACCTCTTTTTTCAATTTGACTTCTCCGTTTTCAAGAGATTCTATAATCGCCAACGATTCAATGCGGATTCCTTTTTCTCTTAGCAATTCTCCACCTTGCTGGAAGCCCTTCTCAATGACAATTCCGACACCAGCCAACGTAGCACCTGCTTGTTCGATAATATCCATAAGGCCATTCACAGCCTGTCCGTTCGCAAGAAAATCATCGATCATTAGCACCGTATCATCTGCATTAATAAATTTCTTGGAAACCGATATTTCATTCGTTTCATTCTTAGTGAAGGAGTGAACTTTTGCAGTAAGCAAATCATCGACTAATGTTAGAGACTTGCGTTTTCTTGCAAATACGACTGGTACATTCAACTCAAGTCCCGCCATAACTGCTGGAGCAATTCCTGAAGATTCGATCGTCAAGATTTTAGTAATGCCCGCATCCTTGAATCGTTCCGCAAATTCCATGCCAATCGCTTTCATTAATTGCGGATCAATTTGATGATTCAAAAACGAATCCACTTTTAACACTTGATCTGATAAAACTTTACCTTCCGCCAAAATTTTATCTTCCATCTGTTTCATCTTCATTTCCTCCTTAATCGTTCACGATCAGCAGCAATATAAAAAACGGATGACCGTGCATCCATTCATTTCATGAGTGGAGCAAGGTCATCCGGACAGTTCCGAATGAAAAAAGGGGAACATGCGAGGCATGGTCCTTTATTCCGTTGCTTCTCATAGTCGGTTTATTTACGGTAAACCGGTAGAAACTTGCAGGCCATATTCCCGCGATTATATGAGTGGATGTTATTTTTAATAGGTTTTTATTATAACACGCATTCGACATATTTCAACAAGGTTTCTCTCTCTTTTTTACATTTGTTAATTTTTACCTTACTATTATGTTCATAACATTTACATTACTATTGTGACAAGTACATTAATTCGCATTATATAAGTTTATCATACTCGTTTTTCGGCAATAGAAGAACTGTAAGCCAATACAAAAACAGTAAGAAAAGGAGAGGTAAAACATGGCTAAAAATAATAACAACAATAACGACAACAGAGGCAAAATGTCATTAGAAGAAGCAGGACGTAAAGGCGGGGAAGCTACCGCTAAAAACCATGATCGTGACTTCTATGAAGAAATCGGGCGCAAAGGCGGAGAAGCTACTGCAAAAAACCATGACCGTGATTTCTACGAAGAAATCGGGCGCAAAGGTGGAGAAGCTACTGCAAAAAATCATGACCGTGACTTCTATGAAGAAATCGGACGTAAAGGCGGAGAAGCACGCGCACAACAAAATGACAACTATAATAACAATGGCAAAATGAGCAAGTCTGAAGCAGGACGCAAAGGTGGAGAACGCAGCCGCCGCGGACGGGATAGCTAATTAAGCGTACTAAATTATGAGAAGACCATTAAAAAAGGAACAATTGTGCTGAACATACAATTTAGCACAATTGTTCCTTTTCATTTCCATTCATTTATTATGCGTTAAAAACATTCAATTGCCACGAAACACCAAACTGATCCTGTACCCAACCAAATTTTTCACTTCCAGGAATTTCACCTAAGTCCATTAGTACTTGTCCACCTTCTGACAGTCTATGAAACAAACGTTCCAATTCGTCAATTGAATCACATTCAACAAACATTGAAATAGACGGCGTGAATGTAAATGCATGATGGACTGAACTATCAATGCACATAAAGGTTTCTCCATTCAAAATAAAAGTTGCTAGTCTGACAGTCCCATCCTCTGCATAATCAATTTGCTGAATTTCACTGTTTGGAAATAATGACTGGTAAAAATCCATCGCTTGTTTTGCTTTTCCTTCAAACATTAAAAAAGTTGTAATTGACTTTGCCATCTTATTTTCTCTCCTTTATTACAGCTTACCCATCTGCATGCAATTCCAAGACAATCGGGCAATGATCGCTGCCCAAAACATGTGGATGTATGTAGGAAGACTTCAGCTTTGGCAACATACCTTTCGTCGCGATGAAATAATCGATCCGCCAGCCTATATTCCGCTCCCTTACCTTATTCATGTACGACCACCAAGTATAGGCGCCTTCCATATCTGGTTGGAAATGACGGAACGTATCGATGAATCCTTCCTCTAACAATGCAGTCATTTTACCCCTCTCTTCATAAGTAAAACCAGAATTGCCTGCATTTGATTTGTAATTTCGAATATCGATTTCATTATGCGCTACATTTAAATCTCCGCAAAGGATGACTTGCTTCACTTCTGACAGCCGAACTAAATGATCTTTCATCCGGTCTTCCCATTCCAATCGGTAAGGCAAGCGCGCCAAATCTCTTTGAGAATTCGGAGTATACACATTTACCAAATAAAAATCTTCATATTCTAAAGTTAAAATTCGTCCTTCATATTCGGACTCATCATCCCCTACTCCGTATCGTACAGAGAGAGGCTCTTCCTTCGTAAAGACCGCCGTTCCGGAATACCCTTTTTTCTGTGCATAGTTCCAATATTGGTAGTAGCCTTCCAGAGACAAATCAATTTGCCCTTCCTGCAGCTTTGTCTCCTGTACACAAAATATATCTGCATCTTGCTCATAAAAATAGTCCAAAAAGCCTTTCCGGACACATGCCCGTAATCCATTTACATTCCACGATACTAACTTCAATTTTCTATTTCCCCCTATCAGCACTATTGTACAGCAAAGAGGATAGAAATATAAAAGAAGGGACTTAAACGTTATGTATTGATATACTTAATCACTTCAAAAATATAATCTTCAATCGGTTTAGATGTATTAACCTTTAAACAATCATAGCCTGATGGCTTGGCGCAATTTTCAATTGTATTCTTGAAAATTATCTCTGATTTCACCTCTTCTATTTGACTTATTAATCGCTTTCGATTTCTCAGCCTTCGATTAATTGTATGGAAATCATTTACATAACATTCGATATATTTGTATTTCGCATTATACTTATTGGAAAAAGCTGTACCCTTATGAACCATTTCTTCATATAGGCACGGGCTATCAAATATGACACTATTTCCCAATGACAACTGAAAGTCAATGAATGACCAATCGATATTATATGAAATTTTTCCCGCAAGCTTTGGATCTATATTTCCGTCCCCTACACTATGAAGCAACGCAGATTTCGAAATATCATGATCTACGATAATTGCACCGGTCCTTTTTGCAATTTCCTTAGCCAAAGTCGATTTTCCTGAACCAGGAAAGCCCGACATTTGTGCAAAAAACATGTCTCTCACCCTATCTGTCTATTTAGTTACATACTATCATAGCAAAACAACCAATTTTATTTTTCACAAAATAGACTTAGGTCAGTCATCATAAACAAAAAAGCCAGACAAAAAATCAGTATGATTTTGTCCTGGCTTCTGTTTCAATTATAGGTAAACTTTATGATTCCTTGCTATTTGCAAAAGCGATCGCAATTCGCGTTCCGATTTTCGCATTATGTTTTACTAACGCAATGTTTGCGTCCAAGCTTTTGCCTTCTGTCAAGTCCTTCACTTTCCCTAACATGAATGGAGTGACGTCTTTGCCCGAAATGTTTTTCTCTTGTGCTTCCTTAAGCGCTTCTTGAATAATTCCGTTAATGAATGCTTCGTCAAGCGCATCCTTTTCTGGAATCGGATTGGCGATGACTGCCCCTCCTTGCAAACCTAAATCCCATTTTACACGAAGCATGTCCGCAACTGTTTCTGGATCATCCGCACGGAAGTTGATTGGGAATTCACTTCTGCGTGTGTAAAAAGCCGGTAATACGTCTGTTTCATATCCTACGACGGGGACACCTTTCGTTTCAAGATATTCCATCGTCAAACCGATATCCAAAATGGATTTTGCCCCAGCACAGACGACAGCAACATTTGTTTTCGCCAATTCTTCAAGATCAGCAGAAATATCCATCGTTGTTTCTGCACCACGATGTACGCCGCCGATTCCGCCAGTTACGAAGATGCGAATTCCTGCTAAATCAGCACAAATCATCGTTGCTGCAACAGTAGTTGCGCCCAACTGTTTCGTCGCAATTAAGTAACCAAGATCACGGCGAGACGCTTTCGCGACCCCTTGGCTATTACCGAACATTTCAAGCTCTTCGTCAGAAAGACCAATCTTAATTTGACCATCGATTAACGCAATCGTTGCAGGTACAGCTCCATTTTCTCGGATAATTTGCTCTACTTCCCTTGCTGTCTCAACGTTTTTAGGATATGGCATTCCGTGAGAAATGATTGTTGACTCTAAGGCAACAATCGGTCTTCCAGTCGCCATCGCTTCTTGTACTTCTGCTGAATAAGATAGATATTGTTTCATTGTAAAGCCTCCAGTTCTTTTTCAAGTTGTTCTGCTGTCAAATCCTGTCTTACAGTGTCATTCGATTCAAGCGTTTTAGCGGCATTTACTAAGCCAGCCTTTATTGATTGTTGCCAATCCATGTTCAGAAGATATCCATGAAGTACTCCAGATACAAACGCATCGCCAGCACCTGTTACATCTTCAACTGAAACGCCTTCCACAGCCGGGAAGTGAATGACTTCTGAATTTTTAGAAGCTGCCATAGCACCCTTGCTTCCTGCAGTTACAATTACATTTTCAACTCCGCAATCCATTATGGACTTTACTGCATTTCGCCAATCCTCATCAGTCTTTATCGGTTTATTCGTATAAACTTCAGCTTCATCGCGATTGCATATGAACCAAGTGACACCCGTTAGATGATCAGGCAAATGGCTCATTTTCGGTGATGAAACCGGTATGATTACGAACGGGATAGAGTAGCGTTGTGAGAAACTTTTCACATATTCTACTGTCTCTTTTGGACAATTTAAATCAATGATGATTGCAGCTGCATTCATCATTATCCGTTCCTTCTCTTTCATGTATTCAACAGAAAGTTTTTCGTACACATCCATATTGGCCATTGCAACGATCAATTCTCCGTCCGGATTTAAGACAGCAGAGTATGAACCGGTAGAATAGCTATTCATCATATTGACGTCGGAAATACTCATATGCATGGAAGAACTTTGTACAATCGCTTCCCAATCAGCATCATTTCCGGCCACTGTCAGCAAACGAACAGGATGGGAAAGCCGTCCTAAGTTTTCTGCGATATTACGTGCAACCCCGCCGACCGACACTGTTAAATTCGCCGGGTTGGACGTTCCTAATTGTGCTTTTTCTTTCAAATGGTATTTTCGGTCAACATTGGCACCTCCAATGCAAACGACTTCCTTTTCATCTGCAAGAATATATGCCCTACCTGTTATTTTACCTGCTTTCATTAATCCTGAGATCAAATTCGCAAGTGCAGGCCTTGACATTTGAAGTGCATCAGCCATTTCCTGTTGGGTCAAAAAAGGGTTCTTACGAAGAAGTTCAATGACAGCCAACTCTTTTGCATTCAAAATTTATCACCCTTATCATTTACACTCTGGCCTACTTTTCCGACTACTCAACAAAATTGTACGCAAACGGAAACTGTTCGCCGAATGTTTAACGTCATGCAACAATCATTTAGTATTCGTTAAACATTTGTTTTCATTATAAACATATGTTTATATTGTTGCAAGAAAAAAATGAAATAAGCAATTGCTCATTTCATTCGAATGCTTGGGATACATCATATAACGACAAATCAATATCAATTTCTTTTTGCAAAGCGATATTGGATAGTTGTTTTCCTAAAAAAGGGCCGACCGTAAGTCCAGAAGCTCCTAACCCATTTGATATGAACGCATTCGGATAATTAGGGAGTTGCCCGATAACCGGTAGAAAGTTAGGTGTAAATGGGCGAAAGCCTGTTCGAACTTCTTCAAAAACTATATTCGATAAATCGGGACAAACAGTTAGCGCTTTATCCAGTACTTCATGTACACCTCCAGCTGTCGGGGAAGTAAAAAACTCCTTGCCATCTTCGTGTGTAGCTCCAATGACAATTTTTCCGCCTTCAAAAGGTACGATGTATTGATCAGTTGGCGGCATGACAACCGGCCAGTCCTCTGTTTGATCATTTTCTGCAACTAAATGAATGATTTGTGCTTTTTGACCACTTACTTTCATCTTGAGATTTAACGTTTCCAAGAAATCGTTTGCCCAAGCTCCTGCTGCAACGATAAAACGGTCAGCCTTATAGAGACAACCATTTACTTCAACCGCAACAATATTGCATTCTTCCACAATTGGAAGAGCAGAACCATAAACGACATGAGCGCCTACTTTTTTAGCTGCTTCTATTAGAGAATCACGCAGTTTTCTTCCATCAACACGGGCTGCTCCTTCCACAAAAACAGAAGAATATCCATCTTTCACGAATGGGAATTTCCGTTTCGTTTCTTCGAACGATAGCAAATGGAGTTCTCCGATTTCAGGTGCATCCTCTTTACGCATTCTTCCTCGTTCAAGCATTTTTTCTAATTTCTTATGTTCCGTATTCAAACTTATGGCACCAACTTTCCGGTAGCCAATATCCGTTAAACCATCTCGTTGAAGTTCTTCCACTAAAATCGGGTAATAAGCGGCTCCTGCTTTTGCAAGAGAGTACCAAGCTTTGTTTCTCCTTTGAGACAGCCAAGGGCAGATAATACCCGCGGATGCGGCAGTCGCCTGCCCATCATCTTGTCGATCAATGATCGTCACTTCCGCTCCTTTTTTTGCGAGATGATATGCGGTAGATGCGCCTAATATCCCTCCGCCAATTACGATAACTTTAACCATCAAAACACCTTTTTCCATTTTTCTTCTATTGTACAAATGAATTCTATTGGAAACAAACATGAAACCGCTTCCAAAAAAACTTAATAATAAAAGTATTCTATGTCTTTCTTTTTTCTAAAAATGCAGTATAATTGTTTTATTCAACATTAATTGGTCCGGGACCAAAACGAGGAGATTTGATTTGCATGACAAGATTACCCATCGAGATTAAGCTTAGCGACACAAGAAAAGAAAAACCAAATCCAAATTCACTTATTTTTGGAAGAAGCTTTACGGATCATATGTTCATAGCGGATTATGAAGAAGGTAAAGGTTGGCGCCGGCATCGAATTGTTCCTTACGCTCCTTTGCAATTAGATCCGGCATCTATCGTCTTTCATTATGGTCAAACTGTATTTGAGGGCTTAAAAGCGTATCGAACTGAGGATGGTACGATCAAACTGTTCCGCCCACAAGAAAATATGAAAAGGTTGAATCGTTCTTTGGAGCGACTATGCATGCCAAAAATTGATGAGGAAGCTGCTTTGCAAGCTCTGACACAATTAATACTCATTGAAAAGGATTGGATTCCGACATTGCCCGATACTTCGTTATATATCCGTCCGTTTGTCATTGCAAATGAAGCTTTCCTTGGTGTCGCGCCGTCAAAAAAATATCAATTTATCATTATTCTGTCTCCTGTAGGATCCTATTATAAAGAAGGGATCTATCCAGTGAAAATCTTAGTTGAAAATGAATTTGTCCGCGCCGTTAAAGGTGGAACTGGAAATGCTAAGACAGCAGGAAATTATGCCGCAGGTTTAAAAGCACAAGAAGTAGCCGAACAATCAGGTTACTCCCAAGTACTTTGGTTAGATGGAATCGAACGAAAATACGTTGAAGAAGTGGGCAGCATGAATATTTTCTTTAAAATCAATGGTGAAGTAATCACCCCAGCGATCAATGGCAGCATATTAGAAGGGATCACCCGAAAATCCGTCCTCGAGATGCTACGGCATTGGAATATACCGGTCTCGGAGCGAAAAATTTCAATGGATGAAATTCGTAATGCATACGAAAAAGGTCAGCTAGAAGAAGTATTTGGAACTGGAACTGCAGCGGTTATTTCCCCAG
Organism: Sporosarcina sp. USHLN248; assembly: GCF_037144575.1. NCBI lineage: Bacteria > Bacillati > Bacillota > Bacilli > Caryophanales > Caryophanaceae > Sporosarcina > Sporosarcina sp. USHLN248. The sequence continues at coordinate 131,371 of NZ_JBBCZC010000004.1, read as the reverse complement.
TAGGGGAATTGAACTGGGACGGCTATAAGATGATTGTCAATAATGGTGAAACAGGCCAGTTATCTAAAAGGCTATATGAGAATCTTTCTCAAATACAAAAAGGTCAAATGGAAGATCCATTTGGCTGGGTGATGGAATTGAAAAGCGATTTGGCAAGATTAGCTTAATTGACTCTGATTAAAAAAGATCTGTCCGGAAGTAAAAATGAACTTCCGGACAGATCTTTTTTGATATGTTCTTCATGCTATATCTTGGTAGCGGTTTAACAGTAGATCTAATTCTTGGCTGCAGGAAACGACGGTAGGATGTGTAAACCCAAAACTTTTCGCTTTTTTTACCATCTCAGTCCTTTTTACATTGATCCTAACCGACAGCAAATGCTTTTCCAACAATTTTTTCACAACTACGCCTCCATATATTCTTAAAATCACACCATTGCCTATCATATCCGAATCTTCACGAAAAGAATGTCGAAGTTTGTATGAAAACAAATTTGTTATGTAAATGTCATAAATTTGTCACAATTTTTATGTATATTTCGATTTTGCTACCAAAAAGCGGAAAAGGCTTCCCGATTGACTCGTCAAAAGGTAGCCTTTTCATCTCTATTCTATAAACTGCCATTCATTATGAAATGGCATGGAAAACATTATTTTGCATTAGGAAAGACACGTTGAATCGTTTCATTAAATTCTTCGATAAATCCTTCAACTGGTTCTCCTGCACGAATTTGTTCACCATAAGTAGTGAATCGTTCAGCAAAATCCGGGTTAAAAGACACATATACATTTTTAAATTCTTCATGTGCATTCCGGACTTCATCGGCAATTTTGTTTTCCAATTCGTCTGTTTCTTCAGTTCCTTCTTTTAACATGACACCAACATATGCATTTTGATTTGTCACAAGAACATTCGCACTTTCAACTTCATCCATCGCAGCTACTTTTTCAGCTGCGTCATCTGCAACTTCGACTTTCGTTTCATTATTCAAATCATTATTCATATCATTGTTCGTGTTATTGTTGTTATTGCTATTGTTATCGTTGTTATCGTTATTGCCATTCATATCGTTTTGACCGTCCGCCCCCTGCTCATTCGTTGAATTTGTAGTATTGGCATTTTGGTCATTCGTGTCATTATTTTTAGTACCACAACCTGATAGTGCAAACACGATCAGAAAGATGATCGGAAATTTCAACATTTTATTCATCATTATTCACTCCTCTATTTTTTTCAAGTTTAGAGTGTGCTATTAATGATTTTTTATTCTTTTTTGTGACATATGTGTTCAAAATACAGTTCAATGCCCTTTAACAAAGCTACTCCATACGAAATAAATGATTTTATAGTTCGTTTACAAATAAAGAACTTTAAATTAGGTTACTTTCCGATCTCATACGGCTTGAGCCGTTTTTCAGCTTCTTCAGTAACCTTCCTATTATCATATTCCCGTCCTAACACTTCGACTACTCCCAACACCGATTTTTGCTCGCGTTGCTCATTCTTCTATATAGGCTTTGCATGCTTCTGCACACTTTCGGCATGCTTCTGCACACCGCTGACAATGCTCATGATCATGCTTCGCACATTCATCTGCGCATTTCTCGCAAACTTCAGCACAAAGGGTTAAGATTTGATGAATGAATGGACTGTTCCTCGTCATCGCTTGTGCAGCAAACGCACAGATGTCTGCACATTCTCTATCGAGCCGTATACATTCTGCCATCATTTTCACATGCTCTTCTTTTAAGCAAGCATCGTAGCAAAAATTGCATGCTTTCATGCAATCTAAACATGCCTGTAAACATTCTGCAAATTTTTTATCCATTTGAAACACCTCCACCATTCCTTTTCCCGCCTACTACTGCTTTAAACAAATCATGCGTAGGTCTGGAACTAGATAAGAATTTTACGAAATAGAAAAGGGCTGTCACAGAAAATCATTTCATTGACTTTCTGGACTGCCCTACTATTAATATTTTGAGCCTTTGTCTCCATATTCATCTAACAATTCTGCAAAGCTTTTATTTTTTTCACGTTCAATCCGCTCTTTCCGCTTTCTCTCACGCTCAGCTTCTAACTCGGATTGTTCCTTATCCGTCAGTTGCTTTTTCGCTTCCTTTAACTGTAGTAAAATATCATCACCAAGTGTATCAGCTATTGTTAGTTGCTCTTGATCTGCTTTTGATGATGACGGTTGTGAAGTACGTTTTTTCTTAGCCATTCATTCTCCTTCTTTCTTTTAAGGCAATTGAACGATCGTAGCGACTCCTTGTCCCCCGCCAATGCAAAGTGTTGCAAGTCCAGATTTAGCTTGTCGTCGCTTCATTTCATGAAGCAAAGTAACTAAAATTCTCGCCCCGCTTGCTCCGATTGGATGCCCTAAAGCAATCGCTCCTCCATTCACATTCAATTTATCCTTGTCAAAATGTAACTCCCGATCAACCGCAATCGATTGTGCTGCAAAAGCTTCGTTTGCTTCAATTAAATCGATTTCAGACAAGGACATATCCGCTTTTTGCAATGCATTTTTCACAGCTTGCACCGGTCCGATTCCCATTACAGAAGGATCTACGCCAGCATTGGCATTTGCAAGTATTGTTGCTAACGGCTGAACACCTAATTCTTCTGCTTTTTCTTTGGACATAATGACGAACGCTGCAGCACCGTCATTTATTCCCGATGCATTGCCGGCTGTAACGGAACCTTCTTTTTTGAAAGCAGGTCTTAATTTACCTAACTTTTCGGTTGTCGTAGACGCCTTTACGTATTCATCTTGAGCAAAAACGACTGGATCGCCTTTTCGCTGAGGAATTTCTACAGGGACTATTTCTTCCTTAAACTTCCCATTTTCTATCGCTTTTGCTGCTTTTACTTGTGATTGCTGTGCAAATTCATCTTGTTCTTCCCGTGTGATCGAATAGCGATCGCATAGATTTTCCGCAGTAATTCCCATATGATAATCATTAAAAGCACACCATAATCCATCAGAAATCATGCTATCAATTAATTTTTGATCCCCCATTTTAAACCCGTCTCGGCCATTTTTCAATAAATAAGGAGCTTGGCTCATATTTTCCATGCCACCGGCAACAACGATGTCAGCATCTCCTGCAACAATCGCTTGCCGCGCTAAATGGACAGCTTTCAATCCGGAGCCACAAACTTTATTAATTGTCATGGAAGGAACGTTTTCAGGCAACTTAGCTTTAATCGCAGCTTGGCGTGCAGGGTTTTGTCCTAATCCAGCCTGCAATACATTCCCCATAATGACTTCATCAACGTCTTTTGGTAAGATTCCTGCGCGATTTAGCGCTTCTTTGATGACAATTGCACCTAAATCGGGTGCAGAAACATCTTTCAAAGAACCTAAAAACGATCCGATTGCTGTACGGACAGCGCTTACAATGACTACTTCACTTGACATATAGCATTTCCCCCTATCATTCTATTACGTGAACATTGCCCTTTTGTACATCCCTTCAGTACAATAAGTATAGGAGGGATGGATATGTTCATTTTACCAAAGAAAACAACAATTATCGAGGTAGGTCCAAGAGATGGCTTGCAAAACGAAAAAAATATTGTTGATACGAAAAACAAATTAGCATTTATCCAAGCATTGCAAAATGCGGGTGTACAAGAAATGGAGCTCACTTCCTTTGTTTCGCCAAAATGGGTACCACAAATGGGAGATGCGAAAGAAATTGTAGAGCAGACAAAGAAAATCGGAAGGCAGTTTGTCCTATCCCCAAATGAAAAAGGGGCAGAACGGGCATTAGAGGCCGGTGCTAAAAGTATTGCAGTTTTTGTTGGGGTAAGCAATTCGTTTAACAAACAAAATATTAATCGAACGACAGATGAAGCAATGGATGCTCTTCAGCCAGTCATCGCAATATTGAAAGCGGAAGGCATTTTTGTACGCGCATGCATTTCAACTGCATTTTATTGCCCTTATGAGGGGAAAATTGAAAAAGAAGATGTCATAGAATTATGCAGACGTTTCGTATCAATGGGGGTAGATGAACTAAGTGTTGCAGATACGATTGGAATGGCAAATCCAGTAGAAAGTTATGAGCTGTTTAAGCTATTAAAAGTAACATTTCCAGACGTGCTGATCGCAGCGCATTTTCATGATACGCGCAAAATGGCGATCGCCAACATTTTTGCAGCATTGCAAGCTGGCATCGACCGTTTCGACTCATCTGCCGGTGGACTTGGAGGCTGTCCTTTTGCAAAAGGAGCAACAGGCAACGTCGCTACTGAAGATGTTGTCCATATGTTAAATACACTCGGCATTCATACCGGAATCGACGTTAACAAAATTTGTGAAGCTGTTGAAATCATTGAGCCGCATGTTTCGAGACCAATTGAAACAGGTATGTACAGATTATATAAAACAAAAGAAGTCTGACAAAGGAGTGAGACGGAATTGAAACGGCGCTTCCTTTACATAACCGGAATTATAGGAAGCATTTATACAGCCGTCCTTACCATTTTAGGTTATTATGCTGCGAATCGTCTTATGTTCATGAAGCTGAAAGATAAGGATCTAATATTGCGCAGAGAAATTATTGCAAAACGTTTTGATGAGCATTGGTATGAGACGGTGAAAAAAGAAGATTTTTGGGTGCATTCACCTAATGGCTATCCACTGCGTGCTGTTTTTTTACAACCGCTTGAAACGACTCGGACGGTCATTATTTGCCATGGCGTAACGGAAAATAAAATCAATTCAATTAAATACGCTCGTCTTTTTGAACGATTAGGTTTTAATTCGGTCATATATGATCATCGAAGGCATGGCGATTCTGGTGGAGAAACGACAAGCTTCGGATTTTATGAAAAAGCTGATTTACAAGCAGTCGTATCTGCCGTTCGTAACAGAATTGGGAAAAGGGCTCTTTTAGGCGTCCACGGGGAATCGATGGGCGCAGCAACGACAATTCTTTACGCTGGTACTTATGAGGATGAAGCAAATTTCTATATTGTCGATTGCCCGTTCTCTGATTTCTCCGAGCAAATTCTCCATATTTTACGGACGAATACTCCATTAAGGACTTCCATGACATTGCGTGCCGCTAACTTTTTCTTGAAAATTCGGGATGGCTATACTACATCGTTAGTTTCGCCGCGTGAAGTTATACAGCATATCGAAAAACCGATGTTGTTCATCCATAGTATGGAAGATGATTTTATTTTACCACAAATGACGAAGGAATTATTTGCGTTAAAAGAAGGAAATAAGATGTTAAAGCTGTTTGAAAAAGGCGCGCATGCAAAATCTTTTAACGAAAATCCAGAGGAATACGAATATGAAGTGCGGCATTTTTTACATGAATTCGGATTTTCCTCTTAATAACCTCCTTGCCTTGTCACGGGGCAAGGATTTTTCATTTGAATAAAAACACTTTCCCGAAATAGAAAAGTGGCCAGTAAAATGGGAATATTACAGCATGAACAATATTAAACTACATAATCAGCTATATCCTAACTTTTTACACATAATTAATTTCGAAAGCCTTCTGGAACTACCACGATCCCCGCGCTCTTTCGGTTTCAACGCTTTCAATCCATTGCGGCGGTAATTCAGAGAATTCTATCGTGGATAGAAGAAACTCAAATCTCAAGAACCTTTATAAATTGGTTTTGTTGAATTTCTCCATATGATAAAAAATCTAAAATTTTTTAATCGCTCAATTATAAACGATAAACATTGTTTTAGCATCTAATCAATAAGATCTCTGTTCCTCTTTAAAACTACTTGTTTATCATGATACGCTCGAAAAAATCCCACATTGTTACCTGTACCACCTTTCTATAACCATTTATCATTTCTAGCCTACTGTACAGCTTTTAGGCGTGTTTCATTATGAACTATTCATCGTTTCTATGTGTTGCTCGTATCGACTAGCCTATTATTTCCATAGCGCTCAAACTACAAATAGTAAGTGAAAGAATTATTTTTTAAAAACATCTTATAGTTCCATCAAAAAAACCACCTCTCCGGTTTATCTTTCACCAGAAAAAGTGGTTCGTTTGTAATTGATTAAGAAAGATTAAGCACAACATGTAATTTTCGTGAAGAATGATTCGGGTACATCATTGTGACAGGCAATTATTGATTAGAACAATTAGCAAGCATTTGTTGAAACACTTACAAACTGCGTTATCTCAATATTATTGCCTTGTCCAATTATTTTTTCTTACCTGCATTCTCACTTACTTTGTTCATTTGCGCCATCATTTGGTTAATCTTCTTTTGTGAAGGTTTTTGTCCCATTTGCATCATCATCATCCGTAACATTTGTTCATTGATCGGTGGGTTTTCCTTCAAATATTTCATCATATATTGACGTGCGATGAAAAATCCAAGGGCCACACCAGCGATTAACGCGACGACGGCAATGAGGATTACCCAAATCGTGCTCATCCGTTATACCTCCTTCACTACCGTTATTCGAGATTACTCTACCATGTTGGATTATACAACAAAGCGGCGCCATATAGCAATGTCTGGGTATTTTAATTTTTTGATCTGCTGACGTTTTAGCTGTATTTCTTATACTATAATAAGAAAAGTAGAATTATTTATTGATTTTTAAGGGGGACTACAATATGGAGATGGAAATTAGCCTTAGACCTTTACAGATAAATGATTTCGATGACGTCCTTAAATGGTCTAAAGATGATGGTTTTTGCATGGCAAACGGCTGGGAGAAAAATAGGGACAGAGATGAGCTTTATCAATGGTGGCAAAAATGTGTAAACAATAAAGCTCATAATTTTATAAGACTTGGGATAGAGTTTGAAGGCAAGTTAATCGGTTATGCAGATTTAGCATGCATTAAGGGAAATTCCGCTGAAATCGGCATCGCAATTGGGAATCGTTCCTTATGGGGAAATGGAATCGGATCTGCTTCATTATTGCGAGTGATTGACTATGCGGCAAATACACTTGGAATTGATATTTTTACAGCCGAAACACATGAGGGGAATGTACGTTCGCGAAAAATGTTAGAGAAAACTGGATTTATCGAGCGCAGCAAAATTGGCAATGAAATTTATATGGGACAAGCAAACCAATTGATTCAATATGAACTGATTCGGTATTAAAAATAAAGAGACCCCTTTTCCTTTCCTGGGTCTCTTCATACCATTAAAATACAATAGTCCTTTCGGTCATTAAATGATAATCTTGCTTCACCGGTTTCAACCATCCCCACTCTCCTTGTTCATCCATGACTGCAAAGAAACGATCATCAGACCCGGATAAGGCGACGAAGAGATCGAGGTCTAACATGCGTGAACCGTCACAATATGCTAACAGTGAATATGGAGAAATAGAGATGTGGATCGAACCTTTCATAGGATGGGATAAGCGGTATTCTCCTTCATCGCTTTCCACAGTTGTAAAACTCTTTCCTAAGTTTTTCAAAATGGCTTGGTCAATTGCAGCTTCTTCAATTTCATCACATAAAAATTGCACTTCTTGTAAAGGCCGCTCATGGGCATCATCTTTCAATAAATCATATAATAGTCCCTCTCTACCGAGAATGAATGATTGGTACCGTTTTTTCACTTTGTAAATCCCATATGATCGCATGATCGTCACCTCCTTTTCTATTAGTCTACCCTAAATGTAATAAAAATATTGTCATATTACGAAAAAGATAGACACTTTTATTGTCGGAATGGTGGAAACATTGAAGTATCTTTTATTGATGAGCTCATAAAAGACAATAGAACCGCATATGCCCAAAAACTACCGCAAAAAAACAAATATATAAGCATAAGCAACTCCCTATAACTCATAAATTGAAAAAGATTTTTTCATGAACCAAAAAACCACTTTGGAAATTGTTTTTTTCCAAAGTGGCCTCACAATCATTTATTTAACATTGTTTTTACTTTATTCATTACATTGTCTACAGTAAAGCCATACTCGGCAATCACTTTCGCTCCAGGGGCACTTGCACCAAATTGGTCGATGCCCATTGCCTCTCCTTCATCACCGATATATTTATGCCATCCTAGCGTTGAACCCATTTCAATGGATAGACGTTTTTTCACCGCTTTCGGTAATACGGACTCTTTGTACTGGTCATCTTGTTTATCGAATAAGTCCCAAGATGGCATAGAGACGACTGCAACGTCTATTCCTTCCGATAGAAGTTGCTTTTGTGCATCAACGGCTAAATTCACTTCTGAACCTGTCGCGATTAAAATCGCCTCAGCAACTTCACCTTTAGCTGGAGAAACAGTATAGGCGCCTTTACGAACTCCCTCTTTAGCTAATTCGCCTGTTGTCGGCAAGACTTGTAAGTTTTGGCGTGAAAGCACCAATACAGTCGGCCTATCTTTCGATTGAACAGCAATTTCCCAAGCGGCAGATGTCTCATTGCCATCCGCTGGTCTTATGACTGTCAACATAGGCATTGCACGCAATGAAGATAAATGCTCAATTGGCTCGTGAGTCGGTCCATCTTCGCCAACAGCAATGCTATCATGCGTAAATACATACGTCACTGGAAGTTCCATCAAAGCAGATAGTCTGATTGCAGGTCGGACGTAATCGCTGAACACGAAGAACGTACCGCCGAAAACATTCAATCCACCGTGGAGTGCCATACCGTTCAACGCTGTCCCCATTGCAAATTCACGAACACCGAACCATATATTGCGGCCTTCAGGGTTACCTGGAAGGAAATCTCCAGCACCTTTAATTGTCGTTTTGTTTGAGCCCGCTAAGTCAGCACTTCCTCCAAAAAGCGATGGAACCGTTTTGGCGATCGCATTGATTGCATCTCCTGAAGCGGAGCGCGTAGCAATCGATGCGCCAGCTTCATACGTCGGCAGATTTGACAAGTTTTCAGTAATTTCGTTATTGATGGCTGCATTGAGCTGTGAAAATAGTTCAGGATGCGCTTCTGCGTATCGGTCAAATAGGTCATTCCATTCCTTCTCCGATTTGACACCTAACTCCTCAATCGATTTCTTGAACGTGCTGTATACGTCTTCCGGCACGTGGAAATCCTCTTCGAAAGTCCATTTGTAATATTCTTTCGTCAATTTCATTTCATCTTCGCCAAGCGGCATACCGTGAGCATCCGCTTTGCCGGATCTGTTCGGAGATCCATAGCCGATGACAGTTTTCACTTCGATAATTGTTGGGCCGCCTTCATTAGTTTTGGCTTCATCGATTGCTTTCGAAATTTGGCCAACATTATTTCCATCTTCTACGCGAATATAATTCCAGCCGTAAGACTCAAAACGTTTTTGAATATTTTCTGTGAAAGCCATATTCAAATCGCCATCAAGAGAAATATCATTGCTGTCATATAGGACGATCAACTTATTCAACTGTAGATGGCCAGCTAAAGAAATCGCTTCGGCTGCTACGCCTTCCATTAAATCGCCGTCTCCACAAAGCGCATAAGTATAATGGTCGATCACAGGGAAATCCGGACGATTGTATGTTGCAGACAAATGTTTTTCTGCCATAGCCATTCCTACAGCCATGCCAATTCCTTGTCCTAATGGGCCAGTTGTTGCTTCAACGCCGACCGTATAGCCATACTCCGGATGTCCGGGTGTTTTAGAACCCCATTGTCTGAAGTTCTTGATTTCTTCCATTGGCAGGTCATAGCCGCTCAAGTGAAGCAAGCTGTATAGCAACATGGATCCATGTCCAGCAGAAAGAACAAATCTGTCCCGATTGAACCATTTCGGGTTGGATGGGTTATGGTGCATATGTTTTGTCCACAGCGTATACGCCATCGGAGCTGCACCCATCGGCAATCCAGGGTGACCTGAATTTGCTTTTTCAATTGCATCGATCGATAATGTTCGAATCGTATTAATCGCTAACTGTTCAATTTGTTCCGTCATTCTGAACATCCTTTCCCGTAACTTTCTCTAATAGTGAATAAATCGTATCCTATAATAGTGTAGTCAATATAGACAAGAATTACAATCCGCATCTCGGATATCATAAATGTCCCGCTCAATCAATTCAAATATTTTTTATTTTTTGCATCTTTAACTTTTTGAGGTGTAACATCATTTCCTTGTGGATCAAGCACTTTAACATTCTCAATTGTATTTCTCATAGAGGAACGGAATGATTCCAAATATTCTTTTCGTAATTTTGTTTGCTCTTTTGCTTCTTCGATTGACAATCCTATCGTTTTAGACTTTTTGGAAAGCTCATTGATACGGTTGATTTTATCTTGCGATAGCATAGTATTCCTCCAATTGTAATAAAACTTCATTTTTAGAACAAAAATTGCACAGCAATTGCATTCAATTGTAGAATGCGAAGAGTTCTGTATATAACACATTGCTTACTTCCAAGAGCACTATCTGATGGAAAAACGCTTTTACACTGAAACTCTACTATAGAAGGTATACAAAAAGAGCAGGAAGTGCAACCATTCAGCCTTCCTGCTCCATTTCATATTCTTTATAACGTCTATGTACAGTCGCTTTACTTATATGATGACCTAAACCTTTTAAAACGCTTGTAATTTCTTCATATGTGAGCCCTTTTTTACGCAATGAAACAATTTCTTCGATTGGCACTTCTATTCTTTCTCTTCCATCCATATTACCTTTGTTTTTTAAATTGTTTTCAGGTCTATAGCCTTCGCGCACTGCCCGTTTCATTCCTCTTCTAATTTTCGCGTTATGCAGTTTACGCTGATATTCCTCAACGATCGCCAATATTTCCAACAGCATTGTATCCATTTCGTTTAAAGCAATATTGCCGCTATCATGATTGGTAATAATCGATATGTTCGTTTTCGATAGCAAATGTAAAATGGCCACTCTCGCGTTCCCTCTACCTAATCTTGTTTCATCTTGTATTAAAACTGCGTCAATATTTTCAGTTTTGATGTAATCGAGCAGATCAAGTAATCCTTCTCGCTCAATATCATAACCGCTATGCTTGTCAGAAAATGTTTTCAAATGATGATACCCTAACTTCTGAGCAAGCGCTATAAGCTCTTCTTCCTGCCTTCTTAACGAAGGTTCCTGCGTGTTTTTTTCTGTACTGACTCTACAGTAAATGACACAATTTTTCATCGTTCCTCACCCGCCAATACTATAGCATTGGCATCGTAATTTGCATAGACTGGCAGCTTGAGCGTTTCTCCTGATTTAATCGTTGTTGAACTTAAATCGTTCATGTCTATTACTTTTCGTATCCATTGACGAGGCTCTTCATGTTCGGAAAAATGTTCGGCAAGCCCCCATAACGTATCCCCTTCGGAAATTGTAATTTCTACGAAGTCATTCGGTTGTGAATGCTTCATAACCCAAAAGAGAGTAAATGTAGAGCAGAGCAACATCATGAACAATATGTATCCGTATTTTTGTATGAACTTCATAAAAACCCCTCCAAGAATGTCTGTTCGGAATATTTGTTCCCATTATAGAACAGGCATTCCTATAAGTCAACAGTTTTTCTCGAACCTCTGTTTGCAAACCACTCGAACACCTGTTATACTCTTTTTAAGGAATAATCACGAATGTGGTTAAGAAACCACAAACTTCCTAAGACAACTTTTAATCGAGGGGTGAGAAAAATGAAAAAAATATCGAAAAGACAACAAGATATATTGACATTCATAAAAGAAGAAGTAAGGCAAAAAGGGTATCCCCCGTCCGTCCGTGAAATAGGAGAAGCAGTAGGACTAGCTTCAAGCTCTACAGTCCATGGACATTTAGCTCGCTTGGAAAGTAAAGGGTATATTCGTAGAGACCCTACAAAACCAAGAGCAATAGAAGTGTTAGACCCTGAAGGTCATGATGCACTCAAAGCGGGAGTTCTGCACGTTCCGCTTGTAGGGAAAGTAACCGCCGGCCTTCCAATCACTGCAATTGAAAATATCGAAGAGTATTTCCCGCTACCAGAAACTTACGGAACTTCTGATGACCACCTTTTCATGCTTGAAATAATGGGAGAAAGTATGATTGATGCAGGTATTTTGAACGGAGATTACGTCATCGTCAAACAACAACATACTGCCAATAATGGGGAGATTGTCGTTGCAATGACTGAAGAGGATGAAGCGACAGTAAAGCGATTCTTTAAAGAAAAAAACTATTTTAGATTGCAACCTGAAAACGAATCTATGGAACCAATTATCGTAGACAACGTTTCCATCTTAGGAAAAGTTGTTGGCGTATACCGACATATTCATTAATGTCTAGCTGCTTTCAACTGAACTTATCCATACATCTAAAGGGAGTGACACACGATTTCGTGACACTCCCTTTTGTTTAGAATTTTTCAAGAAAAATATTCGAATTTTGTCTGAAAACCTTTTAAAGTTCTTATTTATCAATCAAAGCCTCAGAGAACATTCTAAAAAAGAGTAAAGGAGAATTTAATGAGTAAAAATCGAAATGTGGTATTATTTATTGCTTCAAGTTTGGATGGATATATTGCTACTGAGGATGAGTCTCTAGAGTGACTTTTTAATGTCGAAGGTGAAGGTGATAATGGAATTACAGAATTTTACGACACTGTGGATACCATTTTAATGGGGAAAAGAACATACGATTGGATAATAAAGGAAAATTCAGGGGAGTTTCCATATAAGAACAAAGAATGCTACGTATTTTCAAGATCTATAATAGAAAATACGGAAGATGTAAAATTTGTAAATGGTAATATAAATCGTTTTGTCAACAAACTAAAAAGCCAAGAGGGAAAAAACATTTGGATTGTTGGTGGCGGAGAATTGTTGCTTTCCTTTATTGAGGAAATGTTAGTTGATGAAATGATTATAACAGTTGCCCCAACGATACTTGGCAAAGGTATTCCCCTATTCAGAGAAGGAAATCAACAATTAAATCTCTCTTTAAAAGGAATGCGGAGATTCAATCAATTTGCTGAACTCCGGTACAAAGTAATCAAATAAGGGCGCTTTAAAAAAAGAGAAACCTCGTAGTTGAGTGTTTCTCCTTTTAACGTGAGTTAAAGCTTTAATTATTAATAATATTATTTCACCATTTGCGATTTCAATAGTTGTTCCATAGAAGACATAACTGCCGCTTTTACGTGTTCATATGTCAAACCGCCTTGCACATATGCAGTATAAGGTGGTCGGATCGGTCCGTCTGCTGTCAATTCGATACTCGATCCTTGTATGAATGTTCCAGCAGCCATGATTACATCATCGGAATAGCCAGGCATATAGGATGGTTCAGGTGCATAATGAGCATTGATCGGAGAGTTTTCTTGAATCGTCTGGCAAAACGCGATCATCTGTTCAGCATTGCTGAAATTGACAGATTGAATCAAATCGGTGCGGAGATCTGCATAGTGCGGTGTCGTATTGAAGCCATAGCTTTCCAGTAAAGCAGCTGTAAATACTGCACCTTTCACCGACTGACTTACGACATGAGGAGCTAAGAAAAACCCTTGATACATTTCAAGAAGCATATCCAATGAAGCCCCCGCTTCCGAACCAATTCCCGGAGATGTCAATCGATATGCACACTTCTGAATCAAATCCGAACGCCCTGCGATATAACCTCCCGTACGTACTAACCCGCCGCCAGGATTCTTAATAAGAGATCCGGCCATAATATCAGCACCTACTTCTATCGGCTCTTTTGTTTCCACAAATTCACCATAGCAATTGTCCACAAAAACGATTAGATCCTCATTGATCTCTTTAATGAACCTTACCATTTCCTCAATTTCTTCCACATGGAAAGAAGGTCGATCCGAGTAGCCTTTCGATCGTTGAATGCCGATCATTTTAGTACGTTGATTCACATGTTTTGAAACTTCTTCAAAATTGACAGAACCATCCTCCTTCAAATCAATATGTTTATACGTAATGCCATAATCATGCAATGATCCTGTATCCTCACCGTTTCCTGTAACGATCGCTTCTAAAGTGTCGTATGGCTTACCTGTAATATATAGCAGCTCATCTCCCGGACGCAATAACCCAAAAAGACTTAACGAAATGGCATGCGTCCCTGAAATAATTTGGTTCCTAACTAAACATGCTTCCGCTCCGAACACGTCAGCATATACTTGTTCTAAGACATCCCTACCGCTATCATCATACCCATATCCTGTTGATCCTGTGAGATGAAAATCACTCACCTTATTTTTCCGGAAAGCGGATAATACCTTTCTCTGATTATAAAATGCAATCTCTTCGATACGCTTAAAATAGGGAGCAATTTTTTCTTCTACTTCCGAAGCTCGTAATGTCAGTTGCTCGCTATATTGAAATAGTTTCATCCGTAATTCCTCTTTCTTTTTATAGTCACCCTATTATCTTATCATAATAAATGGCGTTTGAAGCTCACAAAACAAAGAAGAGACTAACGTATTCGCCATTCATTTGCTACAATAATAGATGCTCTCAGAAAGGAGGCAGTTGTTTGGCTTGGGAAGTTTTTAGTTTCATCGGAACAGCAGCCTTTGCAATATCGGGCGCCCTCATAGCACTTGAAGAACAATATGATTTATTTGGCGTATATATTTTAGGGATGGTGACAGCGTTTGGCGGCGGTGCAATACGGAATGTCTTAATTGGCGCCCCCGTCTCTGTACTATGGGATCAAAATTTCCTATTTATTGTGGCGACCATTTCAATCCTTATCATTTTCTTTTTTTCGAAAATGCTATTAACTCATTGGAACAGATGGGGGACATATTTTGACGCTGTTGGGCTTGCAGCATTTGCAATTCAAGGTGCAATGTTAGCAGTCAAATATGAAAAATCATTGTTTGCTATTATGGTTGCAGCAGTATTGACAGGTGCTGGCGGCGGTGTCGTTAGAGATGTGTTAGCTGGTAGAAAACCGCTAATTTTCCAAAAGGATATTTATGCAGTATGGGCTGCAGTGGCCGGGCTTCTCGTCGGTCTCGGTTTACATAAGATAGATATCGCCTTATATATATTATTGATCGTAACAACAATGTTACGAATGCTTTCCTATCGTTTCCATTGGCGATTACCACAAGGGCCAAAATAATAAAGGCCGTATCAAGTCTCATTAAAGACTTGAATGCGGCCTTTCCTCATTACGCCTCGTCCTTCAACGTGACAGGTTTTGCTGGTACATACGTTGAAATCGCATGCTTATAAATCAATTGCTGCTTGCCATCCGACTCTAACAGGACGGTATAATTGTCATACGACTTAATGAGCCCTTTCAATTGGAATCCATTCAATAAAAAAACTGTAACAAACGTATTGTTCTTTCTTAATGAATTCAAAAAAACTTCTTGCATGTTTCCTTGTGCCATACACCCCATCCTCCTGTAGCTTCTATATTCTTTTGCTCTTTATCTATTATTCGAGATGTTCTGATCAAAATCCTTCAATATTGATAAAATTCCATTAATAATTATTTCACGATCTGTCAATGCATCAAACCAATGCACATCCAATTTATTTCGAAAATAGGTCATTTGCCTTTTTGCATAATTGCGGGTATTCTTTTTAATCAACGCCACTGCCTCATCAATTGTTAAAGTTCCTTCAAAATATTGATGAAGCTCCTTATAGCCAATTGCTTTGACAGATTGCACATTCCGGACACCGGCATCCCATAAACCCTTCGCTTCCTCCAATAAACCTTTTTCCATCATCGCATCGACCCGGCGATCAATTCTTTCATAAAGAAGTGCCCTCTCCAAATCAAGACCTACGATAAAGTGTTCATAGATTGGTATCTGACCTTTGCCATCCTCATGAGCATTTTTCGTTTTTCCAGTCACTTCGATGATTTCCAACGCCCTAATTAGACGCCTATGATTGTTCGGATGGATCTTTTCAGCGCTTTTCGGGTCAGCCTCCTGCAATTTCTCATATAACGCCTCTGGACCATTCTCAATTAGTTGACGTTCCAGCTTCAAACGAACTTCTTCATCTGATGCTTGTTCAGTAAACCGGAAATCATAGAGGACAGACTGTATATATAAACCTGTTCCTCCGACGATGATCGGTATTTTGCCTTTCACATGAATTGCATCGATTGCAGACCTTACATTCTCTTGATATTCCGCAACCGAAAAAGCCTCTGTCGCCTCTTTTATATCGAAAAGATAATGTGGAACCCCCTGTTTTTCTTCTTCAGTTATTTTAGCGGTGCCGATATTCAGTCCTTTATAGACTTGCATAGCATCTCCATTAATGATTTCTCCGCCAATTCTCTTAGACAAGTCAACGCTCAATGCCGTTTTCCCAGATGCTGTCGGACCGACTATGGCGATGACGAAAGGTGATGTAGTCATTTTCTCTCTATCCATTTCTTAATAAACTCAAAAACTTCTTGCCGATTCGTTTCGTGCAGCATTTCATGGCGCCCTCCAGCATAAAGCATGACAGTGACATCCTTCAATCCTGCTTGATCATATTGATCCGCTACTTTGTATATCCCTTTGCCAAATCCTCCTACAGGATCATCTTCTCCTGATAATAAAAGAATCGGCAAGTCTTTTGGCATATACTCTATGTTTTTCATCATATGGATTGTGCCAATTCCTTCAAATAGATTGATGAAAAATTGCGTCGTTGGCACGAAGCCGCAAAGCGGGTCTTCAATATATTTTCCGACGGACGCCTTATCTCTTGATAGCCAATCAAATGGTGTTTCAGCATTTTTAACAGTCTTGCTATAATTGCCAAAGACGAGCGAATTCAATAGTACATCAGGCTTGTCTGCACCACTCATTTTCCTTCTCAACATCGCTAGCGCTTTTCCTGCTTTACGGCTCCATTTTGGATCATTTCCAGTGCCCGAGCAAATAAGCATATCCAACTTATCTCCGAATAATTGTGCATAGCGGCGAGCAATGAATGACCCCATACTATGGCCGAATAAAATAAATCGGTTTGCAGGGATGATTGTTTTAAAATGCTCAATAATTTCATTTCCATCTTCTACAATACGATCAAACCCTATGTTATCGCCAAAATGCCCCAAATTTCCAGCTTTTAATGCGGTTTGTCCATGGCCTCTATGATCATGTCCTGAAACTGCATAACCGTTTGAGCATAAATATTCCATGAATGGCTCATAACGGCCGATATGTTCTGCCATACCGTGAAAAATATGCACATGTCCGATTAGCTCTTTTTTCGGTTTCATCCAAACAGCATGAATGGTACAGCCATCTGACATTCGTATATTGACTTCATTCAATCGTCCGCTCACTCCTTCCCTTCCGCTATCTGGATTTGGAAATCCAATTCAGTTGCATAGCGCTTCTTTTCCTCTTCAGAGTAAGAAAGAAGATTTGCCATATAATTGATAACAGCCTCTTTATATTGCTTTACATGATCAATTTCAAAATATAATGCACCTTTTCGGCGAATGAGGTAGTCTGCTGGTGTTACAACCGCTTCATAGTGGATTCCATACATAATTTCCGCTCTCCATGAAAGTGGCAAATCAGATTTTTCCACGGATAGGGCATGTGCATAGTTAAATAAAATATCAACGTTCGTACCATAAGTAGATGAAAGCTTTCGACCTTCCTCTTTCGACAGTGAAAAAAGTCCGGCCTCATTCGTTTTACTATCCAAGAAACTTTGGAAATGTTCCTCATTGTCAAACTCTCCACCCGATAACCGTAATTGCTCTGTCACACACGGGTTAAATGATTGCGATGGAAAACGATCGACAATACGGTCAACAACATGCTCAGCCATTTTTCGATAGCCTGTCAGTTTCCCCCCGGCAATTGTAAGAAGACCTGTATCCGCTTCCCAAATTTCATCTTTTCTTGAGATTTCGGAAGCATCTTTTCCTTCTTCATAGATTAGCGGCCTAACTCCCGCCCATGTCGACTCTACATCTTCTCTCTTCACTATCGTCGAAGGGAACATATAACGCAATGCTTCCAGCAAATAGTCAATATCCTCGGAAGTTGCAACCGGCCGTGCAGGATCGCCATCATAAAAAGTGTCAGTTGTTCCGATATAGGCCTTTTTCCCTCTTGGAATGGCGAAGATCATCCTACCATCAGGCGCATCGAAATAGACTGCTTGACGCAAAGGGAATTTTATCCGATCAATAACGATATGAACACCTTTCGTCAAACGCAAAGTTTTGTCGTTGGACATTTCGTCTTTTTTCCGTACTTCATCTACCCATGGGCCAGAAGCATTGACGACAACTGTCGCATCAATTGAAAACATTTCGCCATTCAGCATATCCTTTACAAGCGCACCAACAACCTTGCCGTTATAATAGTTGAATTGCTCCATCTTCGCGTAATTTAAACAGAGTGCCCCTTTTTGAACGGCTTTCTTCATTGTTTCAATTGTTAAACGTGCGTCATCTGTTCTATACTCCACATAATGCCCGCCGCCTAATAAGCCTTCTCTTTTCAATAACGGCTCCATTTCAAGTGTTTCCTCAGCAGTCAACATTTCACGACGTTCTTCTTTTCTCACACCAGCCAACTTATCGTAAACAAATAACCCGGCAGCTGTCGTCAATTTTCCGAAAGTGCCTCCTTTATGAAAAGGGAGCAGCATGCGTTCAGGTTCAGTTACATGTAGTGCGTTATGATAAACAATATCCCGTTCCTTGCCGGTTTCGGATACAATTTTCAATTCGAACTGCTTCAAGTACCGCAATCCTCCGTGAACTAATTTCGTCGATCGGCTGGAAGTTCCTGCTGCGAAATCTTGCATATCAATTAAAGCGACGGACAGC
Source organism: Sporosarcina sp. USHLN248 (assembly GCF_037144575.1). Classification (NCBI taxonomy): domain Bacteria; kingdom Bacillati; phylum Bacillota; class Bacilli; order Caryophanales; family Caryophanaceae; genus Sporosarcina; species Sporosarcina sp. USHLN248. The sequence continues at coordinate 112,660 of NZ_JBBCZC010000004.1, read as the reverse complement.
CCTCTCGTAACGGCATCCAGTGCAATTCCTGCCCCGGTAATTCCTCCACCGATCACCAATAGATCAAATTGGTAGTCGCGCATAAATTGTTTTACTTTTGGCCTTGTAATTGATGACAACATTGTACGCCCTCCTTCTAATCCATTTTAAAGACACGCGCCGCTTCCACTGCTTTTTTCCAACCTGCATAAAGTCCATCCCTTACACTGCAATCCATCGAAGGAGAGTATGTTTTTTCCTTGGACCATAATGCTTGGATTTCTTCCAACGAACTATAGAAATTCGTAGCAAGGCCAGCTAAATAGGCAGCTCCTAAAGCCGTCGTTTCCAAATAAGCGGATTGCTCCACATCAATTTGCAATAGATCGCTTTGAAATTGCATAAGAAAGGAGTTGGCAACCGCGCCACCATCAACTCGTAACACTTCAATTTTCTTTCCTGCATCCTTTTCCATCGTCATTAATACATCTTTCGACTGGTATGCCAAGGATTCTAATGTCGCACGAATGAAATGCTCTTTCTTCGTACCGCGGGTCAATCCGAAAACCGCTCCTCGTGTATCGGAATCCCAATAAGGGGTTCCAAGACCGACAAAAGCTGGGACGACATAAACACCATCAGTTGATGGAATGCGTTCCGCATACATTTCTGAGTCTTTAGCATGCTGCAACATTCGCATACCATCTCGTAACCATTGAATTGCTGAGCCCGCGATGAACACACTACCTTCCAATGCGTAAGTTACTTTCCCATTTAAACCGTAGGCTATCGTTGTCAATAAACCATTTTCAGATTGAATAGGTTGCTCCCCTGTATTCATTAACATGAAGCAGCCTGTTCCATAAGTATTTTTAGCCATACCCTCTTGAAAACATGCTTGGCCGAATAATGCGCATTGCTGATCCCCCGCCGCACCAGCAATTGGAACCGATGCACCAAAAAATACTGACGGATCGGTATGGGCATAAACTTCGGATGACATGCGGACTTCGGGAAGCATGCCCATCGGTATAGACAGCAAATCACAAAGCTCCTTATCCCATTTCAACTCATGGATATTAAATAGCATTGTCCTCGAAGCATTGGAATAATCCGTTACATGGACTTTGCCATTCGATAATTTCCATATTAAAAACGAGTCGATCGTTCCAAAAAGCAAATCGCCTTTTTCAGCTTTTTCTTTCGCGCCTTCCACATGGCTGAGGATCCATTTTAATTTAGTTGCTGAGAAGTATGGATCAAGTTGCAATCCTGTTTTATTGCGTATTGTTTCTTCATGCCCGCCATCTCGCAATTCATCGACGATTTGCTGTGTTTGCCTTGACTGCCAAACGATCGCGTGATAGACCGGCTGCCCTGTACGCTTATCCCAAACGACCGTCGTTTCTCGCTGATTAGTAATGCCGATGCCTGCAATGTCCTCAGGCTGGTAGCCTCCTTCTGTCAATACGGAAGCAATAACAGACAGTACTGATCCCCAAATTTCATTGGCGTTATGTTCAACCCAGCCAGGCTTCGGAAATAATTGAGTAAATTCTCGTTGTGAAGTTCGGACCATTTTTCCTTCTTTATCAAAAAGGATTGCTCTTGTGCTTGTCGTTCCTTGGTCAATCGATAGAATAAATTTCCCCACTCCATCTTCACTCCCTATCCTTTTGCGTTTACATAACGCGTTTAAACATCTTTTCAATTTCATATGTTGAAAAATGAATGAGTACAGGTCTGCCATGTGGACATGTATACGGGTTTTCAGCTTTGGATAAATCCGACAACAGCCTTTCCATATCGGCAATCGTTAAATAGTGATTCGCTTTGATGGACTTTTTGCAGCTCATCATAATTGCTGTCTCTTCCCGGAGTTTCCCAATATCGATTTTCTTTACATCCAACACTTGCTCGATCAATTCTTCAATAATTGCAGTTTCTTCTCCTTTTGGGAACCAAACAGGATGCTCCTTCACCGTATACGAAGAAGGGCCGAACTCTTCCAAATAAACTCCTACATCATTCAACTTTTCCATATTCTCTTCAATTATCGCTTTGTCATTTCCTGCATAATGGAAAATAAGAGGCATCATTAGCATTTGACGTTCACTCTCATCCGCTTTACCCAATTTATCTCTGAAATATTCATATTTTATCCGCTCTTGTGCAGCGTGTTGATCGATCATATAAAAACCATCTTCATTTTGTGCAATAATATACGTTCCATGGACTTGTCCGACTGGAACTAAAGAAGGAAAATCATTTGCTGCTTCTTCTTCAATTTCTTCCTGCACAATTTCTATTGGTTCTTTCTCTTCATATACATATTCCGGCTGCACTTGCTGCGGTTCTTCTTGAATAACCGGTTCTACATTGTTGTACATACGCTCATCCAATTTCTTTTCCGCTTGAACGATTAGTGCTTCATTCTTTTCCTGCGGTTTTGGAGCTGCGCTTCTGAATGTGTTTGATGGTGCTGTTTGTTTCATTTCGTTCCATATCGTTCTTTGCTCGGACATTATTTTTGGTGCAGGTTCTCGCTTTATTGCATCAGGAATAATGACCGTTTTTTTAATCGCCTCGTTGACAGCCGTTTTAATGAGATTCAGCAACTCCCCCTCTTTACTCATTCGAATATGTTGTTTTGCAGGGTGAACATTGACATCTGTTAAAAAAGGATCTGCCGTTACGTTAATGACGGATATGGGGTATCGGCCGATTGGCAAATACGTATGCATGCCATCTAACACAGCTTGATTGACAGCATAGCTTTTCACCCATCTGCCATTCACAATTAGTGTAATGTAGTTTTTGGATGCCCTTGTCATTTCCGGCAATGTAATGAAGCCATCTATTGCATAATCGGCATTCTCTCCTTGGAATGGGACCATTTTACGAGCAACCGCCATTCCATATATATCCGATAGTACTCGACGCTGATCGCCTGTACCGGCAGTTTGCAAGATGACTTGATCATGATGGGATAATTTAAAGGCGATATGCGGATGGCTAAGGGCCAATCGGTTTACGATATCTATCGAATGACCTAATTCGGTTTGAATCGTTTTCATATATTTTAGCCTTGCAGGAGTATTATAGAATAGCTGTGAAATTGTCATATCAGTGCCTTTCCTAAAAGCGGCATGTTCTTGCTTTGTCACCGCTCCTCCGTCAATTTGGACCCGCGTCCCTTCGTGTTCTCCATCTGACGTCCACAATTCCACTTTTGAAACGGAGGCGATACTCGCTAACGCTTCTCCGCGAAAACCTAACGTGCGGATTCTGAAAAGATCATGTTCATTTGATAGCTTGCTCGTTGCATGGCGTTCAAAGGCACGTGTTGCGTCTGTTTTCGACATTCCTTTTCCATTGTCCGTAACTCTGATCGAGGTTAGTCCTGCTTCTTTCAGCGATATTTCGATCGATGTGCTCTCCGCATCAATCGAATTCTCTATTAACTCCTTTACGATAGAAGCAGGTCTTTCCACTACTTCTCCTGCCGCTATTTTATTGGATAGCGCATCGTCCATTACGGAAATGACATCCATTGAAATACCTCCTTCCCCGAATTATTATTTTACTTCTTGTTTATCTTTCAGTTTCATTTTCCAGTTATAAATGGTTTGCATTGCTTGCATTGGAGTCATATTCATTAAATCAATTTGTTCGATTTCATTGATGACTTCCAATTGCGTTTCAGATGCTTCTACTATTTGTTCTTGTCCGTCAAAAAATGATAATTGCTCGGCACCGTGGTCTGACATCACTTCTAATTCTTTACTTTCGAATGTAACGAGCAGTCGTTTTGCCCGCTCGATAATCGGTTGCGGCAAGTTGGCTAATTCAGCGACGTGGATTCCATAGCTTTTATCTGCCGCCCCTGCCATTACTTTATGTAAAAACACGACTTTTCCATCTTGTTCGATAGCGGCGACATGGACATTGGTCAGTTTTTTCAGCTCTGTATCTAAATGGGTCAGTTCATGATAGTGCGTGCTGAATAATGTATTCGCACCGATTTCGTCATGGATGTATTCCATCATTGCTTGTGCCAGTGACATTCCGTCATATGTCGAGGTTCCTCTTCCGATTTCATCGAACAGCAATAGACTATTTGCCGTTGCGTTGGCGATTGCATATCTTGATTCCATCATTTCCATCATGAAAGTACTTTGTCCTGAAGCTAAATCATCAGCAGCTCCGATGCGGGTGAAAATTTGATCGGTTATCGGTAACAATGCTGATTCACAAGGAACAAAGCATCCAATTTGGGCCATAATAACCGTTAATGCGACTTGGCGCATGAATGTACTTTTACCTGACATATTTGGACCGGTAATTAACAGCATATTCCCATCTTCGGTCAAACTACAAGAATTCGGAACGTACAAAGAATGATCCATCATTTTTTCCACTACAGGATGTCTGCCATTTTTTATTTCAAGTGCATGTCCCTTATGGAATTTTGGTCTGACAAACTGGTACTTTTCTGATACTGTAGCGAATGATAGAAGGACATCCAATTCCGAAAGAACACTTGATAGCTGCTGCACTGTGCGGATATGTGCTTTCATTTCATCCCGAACTGAACAGAATAACGCATATTCCAATTCTTGGCTGGCTGCATCTGCATTCAAGATCAAATCTTCCTTCTCTTTCAGCTCCGGAGTAATATAGCGTTCTGCATTTGCCAATGTCTGCTTGCGCTCATAGCGTGACAAATCCGCTAAATGGATATTCGATTTCGTTATCTCTATATAATAACCAAAAATGCGGTTATAGCCGATTTTCAAATTTTTAATACCGGTTCTTTGACGTTCATTTTGCTCCAATTCAGCAAGCCATTCTTTCCCATGCTTTGATGCTTCTCTATATTGATCTAACTGGGCATCGAAACCATCTTTAATAATTCCTCCTTCTTTCACAGAAAGGGGAGGCATTTCCGCGATCGATTTCTCTAATAAATCAAGTGCGGTTTCGCAGCAATCAATCTTATTTGCAAAATGAGTTAAGTTTCTTGACTTTGATTGCTGAAGGGCTTGTTTGATTGCTGGCACTTTTCGCAATGAATTTCTTAATTGCGATAGGTCCCGTCCACTGGCGCTTCCCATAGAAATCCTACCCGACAGACGCTCTAAATCGTACACTTCTTTTAAATTTTCTTTTAGCTCTTCCCTTAAGAAATAATCATCAATTAAATCCTCTACTATATTCAGTCTTTCTTCAATTGCATTTTGATTCGAAAGTGGTTGATGAATATAGCTTTTCATTTTCCTTGCACCCATTGCGGTTACCGTTTCATCCAACAACCAGTAAAGTGTTCCTTCCTTGCCTCCCGTACGAATCGATTGGACCAATTCCAAATTTCTCATAGAGTTAGCATCGATTGACAGTTTTCCTGACTTTTGAATGTACTCAAATGGCTGTAAATGATCTAACGCAGACTTTTGTGTCCTTTTCAAATAGGCGATTAGCATTTCACAGGATTCTCGTATGGAAGGGGGCAGCTGTTCTGTAAGCTCGGCGGAAAGTTGCTCCCCTTCTCCTTCTTCGATAGAAAGGACGATATTTCGTTTGCTCATACTGTCGCTCAATACAATATGAAGCCGCTCACGCACGACTAATTCCCTCATCGAAAGGGCTTCGACTTCACTAATTAGCGTCCTCTCGTCTCCTGTAACGATTTCGACTTTCCCTTCCCCTGTCGATAAATCTACATACGATAAAGCGAAACGATTAGCTTCAATTTGATCGACCGCTCCGATGAAGTGATTTGTGCGTGTATCTATGCTCTTTCCTTCCGTAATGGTACCGGGTGTAATTATTTTTACAACCTCTCGCTTAACGATTCCTTTTGCTACTTTCGGATCCTCTGTCTGTTCGCAAATTGCTACTTTATGTCCTTTGCGAACGAGTGTTTCAATATATCCTTCAGCTGAATGAAAAGGAACGCCGCACATCGGAATTTTTTCCGCTCCACCGCCGTCCCTGCTTGTCAATGTTATTTCCAAAATATTTGCCGCTTCGACAGCATCCGTAAAAAACATTTCATAAAAATCACCTAACCTGAAAAAAAGGAAGGCGTCTTTATATTCGGCTTTTACTTGCAAATATTGCTGTATCATTGGTGTATATGTAGTCATGCTCCAACCTCACTGCATTTCATTATTTTCTCTTATTATAGCAAAACCGTTCCTATCAAAGTAGTGAATCGGTTAGACAGATTACGCCACTGTTTCCATCTTTCTTTACTTCCATTGTCCAAAAGTGAAAAATGGTAGGATTTCATTTTTGCCGATAAGAAAAAGCCGGTTGCTCCTCCCGGCTTAAAACGGACCTGATCCTTTGTCTCTTCCTTGTTCGTGATGATGGTGCTTCTCATCTTTCTCCTCATCTCGGTTATGTGAAGAGCTTTCATCTCGTAGTGGCCATTCCTCTTCAAAATGATGTGGATGTACAGAAATGCAAACTTTCGTTTCACCGACTACTTCTGCGATTAATTCCCTTTCTACTTTAATGACAAACTTCTCCCCGCAATCGGAAATAAGTGCTTCTGTGCAGTTTGGATGCTGTGCGACATTGACAATGATTTCTTCGTGTCCAGATGTCGGTTCATCACGATAATGAAGCCGGATCCGATCTTTGTAAGGTACCGATTCCGAATAGACGGAGGTTTTAGAATGATCGTGGTGGGAATACCAAACATTGACATCGAACTTCCCGGTCACTTCAATGTATCGGCCAACCTTTTTTGCCTGATGGGTATGGTTGATGACCCAGCAACCCAATATGCTGGAAGGCTTATTCGGCGGCTTTAAGGATACCGTTGACTCGGTCCGTTTTTTTCCTTTTGCGATGACTGCCTTCGTAACAATTTGTCGTAAGTTTTTCAGTTTTTTTCCTCCTTCATTGACTTCTATTTATCCTATGCAACAAGAGCCCAGAAAGTGAAAAAAAACAGCAATGAATTTAATTGTTTCAAATATCACTATTTATGATTTCAATTTTGCAACATAAAAAGCTCAGAAGGGGGGATCCTCTGAGCTTTTTATGTTGTAGTATGATTACGATAAAGATTTACGTTGCGTATTTTCAACGTAAGATCCTGTTTCGCCTTTAAGAACGTTGCCGCCAGTCGATTCAATAATTTCATCTGTTACGCTGTTTGCAATCGTCGTGGAAACTAATTGCAACAAATCATTTACTTCTACCTGAGATTGCTTGAATTCTTGTACAATTGGAACTTCATCAATTTCCTCTTGGATTTTTTCTATTTTTCCTTCGATAATTGCAAGTGCTCTTTCCTTTTCATATGCTTGGAAATTCACCGCTTGTGTTTGCAATGATTTCAAGCTCGCAATTTTTTCACGGATTTTTTGATTTTCGTTGATTTGCGCTTCCGCACGCTTAAAGAATTCAACTTGCTCCGTGTTAGCGATCATATGTGCAATTTCTCGCGCTTTAGCAATGATCTCATCTTTTGTATATAGTTTTTCCATTATGACATCACCTTATCCTCTTCTACGACGCCAATGTATTCGCCGTCGAGTGACCATGTTTTGGCCTCTGTTATTTTTACCTCTACTATTTCTCCGATAACGGATCGCGGAGCTTTAAAATTAACAAGTTTGTTTTTCTCAGTGTATCCAGATAACACTTCAGGATTTCTTTTGCTCTCGCCTTCGACTAATACTTTCACGATTTTTCCTTTGTATGGTTTCATCGCTTCTGCTGACATTTCATTTACTAATGCGTTGAGTCGTTGAAGTCTTTCCTTTTTCACTTCCATTGGAATATTATCGACCATTTTTGCTGCAGGCGTTCCTTCCCGTGGAGAGTAAATATAAGTGTAAGCCATTTCAAATCCGACTTCCTTATATAGGGACATCGTTTCTTCAAATTGTTCTTCTGTCTCATTTGGGAACCCAACGATAATATCTGTTGTTAACGTAACATTCGGTATTGCAGCTTTAATTTTGCGTACAAGTTCCAAATAGGATTCACGGGTATACTTCCGTGCCATAATTTTTAAAATGTCGCTTGAGCCGGATTGAACTGGCAAATGAATATGGTCGAGCAAATTTCCGCCTTTCGCCAATACTTCAATTAAATGATCGTCAAAATCTCTTGGATGACTTGTCGTGAAACGAATTCTTGGAATATTGATTTTACGAAGATCGTCCATTAAGTCACCTAAACGGTAGTCGATGTCTTCAAAGTCTTTACCGTATGCGTTGACATTTTGGCCTAACAGCATAATTTCCTTATAGCCTTGGGCTGCTAACTGACGCACTTCTTGGATAATGTCATGTGGGCGTCTGCTTCGTTCTTTCCCCCGGGTATACGGGACGATGCAATACGTACAGAACTTATCGCAACCATACATAATGTTTACCCAAGCTTTTATATTGCCGTGTCGCACTTTTGGAAGATTTTCAATAATATCGCCTTCCTTCGACCATACTTCGACTACCATTTCTTTCGATAAATATGCTTCATGAAGAATGTTCGGCAAGCGATGAATATTATGGGTTCCGAAAATCATATCGACTTGATCATATGTTTTCAAAATTTTGTTAACGACAGATTCTTCTTGAGACATGCAACCGCATACTCCGATGAGCAAATCTGGCTTTTCCAATTTCAACGGCTTTAAATGACCTAATTCCCCGAACACTTTGTTCTCAGCATTTTCACGGATGGCACATGTGTTTAACAAAATGACATCTGCATCGTCAACAGTATCCGTCGGTTCATAGCCTAAACCGATAAAAATGCCGGCCATTACTTCTGTATCATGCTCGTTCATTTGACAGCCGTACGTTCTTATGTAAAATTTTCTTCCATTTCCCATACCAAGGAAACGTTCCTCAATTCGGAAATCATCATGATAAGCAATTTCCTCTTTACCTCTTTTTTTCGCTTCTTTTAAAGAGGGTGGAGTATAAACCGTTTCAAAATATTTGCTATAGTCTTTTTCCACTTTATTTGCAGGCTTTTCGATGCCCGGCTTTATAAGACCTGCTTGCAGGCGTTGTTCTTCATTCATAAGATCTTTCCCCTTTCTTTCAAAACACTCGGGAATTGAACAGACTGATTTCATTATACATGAAGTCTCTTTGACTTTGTAGTAACACGTTCTTTATATTTCGGCAACTATGTGACCGAATTGTTGACAAACACTCACATACGGTGTTGAGACCAGCAAGACGCTGGGCATACAACCGTTGTGCAGGAAGCAGCGGCCTTCTGTTGCCTTTCCTTCGTTCCTTGTCCGGCAAGCGTTTTCAAGCCAAGCTGGGCAAAGATCTAATTCATGAAAAAAATAAAAAGACTGTAGACAAAGTAAAAAAATACTTTGTCTACAGTCTGATACTCCGGAATAGCCGAAGTCCTTTTGTTGCATTCTTATTGCCGAATGCGTTTTTCTACTAACAGCTTTAATGCTGTACGACCTTCTCCGTTAATCTGGATATCGGTGAATGCGGGGGCGCATACGAGATCCCCGCCGCTCGGAGCTACAAAGCCACGGGCGATTGCTACTGCTTTGATCGCCTGGTTCAAAGCGCCTGCTCCCACCGCCTGCATTTCAGCGTAGCCTTGGTCTCGAATGACGGCTACGAGTGCACCTGCAACTGAATTGGGATTCGAGCGGGATGATACTTTCAATGGACTCACCATGTTTCCTCCTTATTTTTACGATGTCTATGGAATGAACATATCCATAGACCATCCTATGAAAAAGAGGCGTTGATTAGACTCAACTTCATCCTTCAAATCTATGGTCTTCGTTAATCAAAATTCGTTCAATTGACTTCGCTTTACCATTTAGGTCATCTATCTCGACAATTAAGCCGCTTAGCTGCGCACGGCCTTTTTTTGGCACTTCAAATCGGACGGGCATATTCGTTTTGAAACGATAAATGACGTCTTCTTTTTTCATGCCTAATACTTCATCATAAGGACCTGTCATCCCTGCGTCTGTTAAGTAAGCTGTGCCATTCGGCAAAATGCGCTCATCAGCAGTTTGTACATGTGTATGTGTGCCGACTACTACTGACGCTTTGCCGTCTAAATGCCATCCCATCGCAATTTTTTCGCTCGTTGCTTCAGCATGGAAATCAACAAACACAAGAGGCGATATTTTTTTCGCTTCTTCAATTAAAAGATCTGCTTTTTCGAACGGATCAGCATGGGGAGGAAGAAATGTGCGGCCGTGTAAATTAATTACGGACATTGTAATGCCGTTTTTTGTAATCGTCGTCATGCCTTTTCCCGGGGCTTCTTCAGAAAAATTTGCAGGACGTATTAAGTATTCTGTTTCATCGATGAAATCGTAAATCTCTTTTTGATCCCAAGTATGATTGCCCATTGTAACGATGTCTACCCCAGCGCGCAATAGATCGTCAAAAATGGCTCTCGTAATACCTCTTCCAGATGCTGCATTCTCCCCATTCGCAATAATAACATCTGCTGCATACTTTCTTTTCAACCGAGGCAAATAGTCATACAACATATTTCTACCGATTGACCCTACAATATCACCTATAAATAAAACTTTCATTGAAATACCTCTTTCTATTTTTCGATCTTGAACTTTGGTACATTTATTCCTATTGTAATTTTATCACTGGATTGAGTATGTATAAAATATATGGGATTCCTGTTTTGATGAGAGACAAAAGAAAATGATCCCTATCTTGCTAAGCAGGGATCATTTTTTCTTATTTCGCGTATTCAACTGCACGGGTTTCACGAATGACAGTCACCTTGATATGTCCAGGATAATCGAGTTCTTCCTCGATCCGTTTCCGTATATCCCGGGCCAATCTGTGTGCGGTAATGTCATCGATCTGGTCTGGACGGACAATGATCCGTACTTCCCGGCCCGCTTGGATGGCATATGATTTTTCAACGCCTTCATATGACTCTGAAATTTCTTCGAGTTTTTGCAATCTGCGGATGTAGTTTTCCAATGTTTCACTACGTGCGCCTGGTCTTGCAGCAGATAAGGCATCTGCCGCTGCCACCAATACAGCAATGACTGATGTTGCCTCTTCATCGCCGTGATGGGATGCAATACTATTAATGACGACAGGATGCTCTTTGTATTTCGTAGCTAATTCAACCCCGATTTGGACGTGGCTGCCTTCTACTTCATGATCGATCGCTTTACCGATATCATGCAATAAACCTGCACGTCTCGCCAAAGTTACGTCCTCTCCAACTTCCGCAGCCAAGAGTCCTGCAAGATACGCAACTTCCACAGAGTGTTTCAAGACATTTTGTCCATAACTTGTGCGGAAATGCAATCTACCCAAGATCTTGATCAAGTCCGGATGGAGATTGTGGACACCGACATCAAATGTCGTCTGCTCACCTTTTTCCCGGATTAATTCGTCCACTTCGCGCCTTGCCTTATCAACCATTTCTTCTATGCGTGCAGGGTGTATCCTGCCATCTTGAACAAGCTTTTCAAGTGCAAGACGTGCAGTTTCCCGGCGGACCGGATCGAAACCTGATAGGATAACAGCTTCTGGAGTATCATCTATTATAAGATCAATTCCCGTCAATGTTTCCAATGTCCGGATGTTGCGACCTTCCCTTCCGATAATTCTTCCTTTCATCTCATCGTTAGGTAAGTTTACAACGGATACGGTTGTTTCTGCGACATGGTCTGCTGCGAAACGCTGTAATGCAAGGGAAAGGATTTCACGTGCTTTCTTTTCGGATTCCTCTTTCGCCCGCTGTTCAGACTCTTTCGTCATAACGGCGATATCAGTGGAAAGTTCTAATTCTACTTCGTCTAAGATGATTCGTTTTGCTTCATCTCTCGTAAGTGCTGATATTCTTTCCAATTCTGTCTGTTGCGTGGCTACAAGCTCTTCCGCCTTGCGTTCCATCTGTTCAATATGCTGTTGTCTGCTGGAAAGCGCGTCTTCTTTGCGTTCCAGTCCTGCTTCTCTTTTGTTGAGAGCATCATCCTTGCGGTCAAGATTTTCTTCCCGTTGCAAAAGTCGATTTTCTTGCTTTTGAAGCTCCGACCTTCTTTCACGGATTTCCGCTTCCGCTTCAATTCTCAGTTTGTGATTTTCATCTTTCGCTTCTAACAGTGCTTCTTTCTTCAAAGCCTCCGCTTCACGTTTCGCATCTTCGACGATTTGTTCTGCAGAGTTTTTAGCACCCGTCACTCTTGATTCATTCACCTTTTTGATAACAAAATAGATAACAACTGCACCGACGATCAGACCGAGCAAAGCGGAGATGATGATTTTTAGCATCCTTGTCACCTCCTCCTGCTATTCTTTTCGTTTTCAGTCGGCTCGTATATCAACATTCAACATACTGCCATAATGATTTCATTGGTGTGAAATTATACAATTCTAATTGTATAGATGTAAAATTGACATGTCAAGGATTCAAAAGCTCTATGAACGCTTGAGCGGTAACATTTGGTCACTTCATGCTGATTATTCTAAAAAGAGTTATAGAGCGAATAAAAATGGTAGAAAAAAGCCGATCCCTCCGTAAGGAAAGATCGGCAATTCATTCAATCATTATTTCTCTTCTTCTAAGAATAAAGCCAACTCTTCTTCTTCTTCATCTTCATCATGTCCGGCAATTACATAGTTTGCACTTGCCAATCCATAAGAATCACGAATTTTGTTTGAAATTTCTGCACGGATATCCGGATTTTCCTTCAAGAACTGTTTCGCATTCTCACGGCCCTGTCCTAATCTTTCGCCTTCATAAGAGTACCATGCGCCGCTCTTTTGCACGACTTCAAGCTCAGCGCCTAAATCGACAATTTCCCCTTCTTTTGAAATTCCTTCTCCATACATAATATCAACTTCTGCCGTGCGGAACGGAGGAGCAACCTTGTTTTTCACAACACGGATTCTCGTTTTGTTACCCGTGATGTCGTTGCCCTGCTTAATCGCTTCACCGCGGCGTACTTCCAAACGGACAGAAGAATAGAATTTCAATGCGCGCCCGCCCGGAGTTACTTCAGGATTACCGAACATAACACCGACCTTTTCACGGATTTGGTTAATGAATACAGCAATTGTTTTAGACTTATTAATAGCGCCTGAAAGTTTCCGCAAGGCTTGCGACATTAGACGAGCTTGCAATCCGACATGGGCGTCACCCATTTCTCCTTCAATTTCCGCTTTCGGCACGAGTGCCGCAACAGAGTCGACAACAATTATATCAATCGCTCCGCTTCGCACTAACGCTTCAGCGATTTCCAATGCTTGTTCCCCAGTATCCGGCTGGGATAATAGCAATTCGTCAATATTGACGCCTAATTTTTGCGCATAAACAGGGTCAAGAGCATGCTCTGCATCAATGAATGCTGCTTGTCCTCCAGAGGCTTGCACTTCTGCAATTGCATGCAAAGCTACTGTTGTTTTACCAGAACTTTCTGGTCCATATATTTCAATAACTCTTCCTCGCGGGTATCCACCAACACCTAAAGCTGCATCAAGTGCAAGTGAACCAGACGAAGAAGTGGCGATTTCACGGTCGGTCTTTTCCCCCAATTTCATGACGGACCCTTTGCCAAATTGCTTTTCAATTTGTTTCAACGCTTGGTCCAAAGCTATTTTGCGATCGCTCAAAAATAATTCCTCCCTTAACAGGTATGTTCTTTTTCTTCCTGTCTCTACTATACTCCTTTTATGAGAAATATACAATCAAAAAGCGAACGCTCATTCGAATTTTTTATCGAAACTGTAAATATAATTGAGAATAGAAGAGGAAATGTAGGTTTAAATGAGAACAAGGGGCAAAAATAAAATTATTTTTGCCCCTCGTTTTCCGAGATTGATTTGATTAAATAGTAGAGAGCGAAGTTTGCCGCCCTTCTTCGATTAGTATTTCTTGTACCCGAAAGCTCAAGTTTGAAAGTCTTCACTTCTCCCTTATGTGTTTCAATGCCGATCCATACAGTACCCATCGGCTTTTGATCGTGAGGATCTGGTCCGGCTACCCCTGTCAACCCAACACCAATATCCGAATTAAATTTCAGTTTCACCTGCTGGGCAAGAGCCGCAGCGCACTCCTTGCTAACAACTCCATATTTCTCAATCAGTTCTTTTGGAACGTGTAATTGACGTTGCTTTTCTTCCTCGTTGTAAACGACTGTCCCGCCTTTTAATGAAGCGCTTATACCTGCCTGTTCAGACAACTCTGACATAAATAAGCCAGCGGTTAAGCTTTCCGCTGCAGAGATTGTTAAGGATTGCTGTAAAAGCAATTCTGCCGCTTTCGAAGATAACGTATCTTCATCTATCCCATAGATGAATTCCCCTACAAGTGCACGAATCTCTGCTTCTACCGGAGCAATCAAATTTTGCGCCGCTTCCGTAGAATTAGCCTTTGCCGTAATTCGGAGCGTAACAGCATCTCTTGAAGCTAATGGAGCTACTGTCGGATTTGTTTGCCTTTCTATAATGTCTTGCACACGGTGTTCAAGTTCTGCTTCTCCTATACCGTAAAACTTTAATACTTTTGAAGCAATGACTTCGCGTATTCCAACAGCGCCTACTATATAAGGAATCGCTTCATTTATAAACATAGGCTCCATTTCATGTGGAGGGCCGGGCAATAAAATATATCGCTTGCCTTCCTTTTCAATTGCCATGCCCGGGGCCATCCCATTGCGATTTTCCAAAACTGTCGCACCATCTATAATGAGCGCTTGCTTTTTATTATTTTCGGTCATCGTTCGCTTCGTACGTTTAAAATATGCCTCGATATTTTCCAACGCTTTTCTATCCATTATGAGCGAGGAGGAAAGCCTTTTGGCGATCGTCTCTTTTGTTAAATCGTCTTTCGTCGGTCCAAGGCCTCCTGAAAAAATAATGAGATCTGCACGTTGCTGAGCAATTGAAATCGCTTCGTCCAACCTTTTTGGATTATCTCCAACCACTGTATGATAATAAACATCTATACCGACTTCAGCCAAGTTCTTTGCAATGAAAGTAGCATTCGTATTCGTAATTTGTCCTAATAGCAATTCAGATCCGACCGCTATAATTTCAGCTTTCATATTTACATCGACTCCAATAATACATGTCTATTTTTATAGAAATAATCGATCCCTGACCAAATTGTATAGAATAGTGCAATGTACAACATAATTAAGCCGAAAGGTATACCAAATGCTTCAAAAAAGATATTGTTCATAAGGAGTGAAGCGATTGCAACTAATTGAGTAGCAGTTTTAATTTTGCCTAATTGATTTGCTGCGACAACCTCTCCGCCCCCAGCTAAAATTAAACGCAAGCCCGTTACCGCAAACTCTCTGCTAATAATTATAATGACAACCCACGACGGTGCAGCGCCTAATTCGACTAAAATAACCAATGCGGCTGATACCAATAACTTATCAGCAAGCGGATCAAGAAATTTCCCCATATTCGTAATCAAATTATGCTTCCTTGCCAAATGACCATCAAACCAATCAGTAGCTGCTGCAATTATGAAAAGAAGCGCTCCAATTAAATGCTCTACAGATAGCTCTGTGCCGCCAATATACAACGTCCCCATTTTGAAATCGACAATCATGAAAATGATAAAAATGGGGATAAGGAGAATTCGTGATACAGTGATTTTGTTTGGTAAATTCAATCTTCTCACCTATCCTTCAAACAATGTGAAATGAGTTTCATATGTACAGTGAATGAAAATAGTCATCCATTCAGATGACTATTTTCATTTCTTGTATTCAATAATAATATTTTGTGTAATTGCATTAGAATTATATTCCAATTTCTCGTCGTTAACAAAAATATTGGTGCTATTCGTTCTACCTACACGGATCCTAACGAATTCCACGTCAGAAACATCTAAATCGACAGACTGTCCAGCAGTCAAAACTGTAGCGCCTGGAGTTCGTTCTTTTCTCGACTCATCGGTAACGCCGATCCAAGAATCGCCCGTCGTTTCTATACGAAGTTGGAATGTATCTGCATCTGACAATGTATATATTGAGTCTTCCCCTGAAGTATTTACAAATGTGAGCGATTGTTCAACTTCCTCCTCATCAGGAGTTACATCATCTTCAGGTTTCTCATCATCCACTTGTTCTTTCGTGTCTTTGTCTTCCTCTTCATCGATTACAGGATTCGGTTTGCTTGAAGAATCATTGCTATCCATAGTAACTTTAGGATCCGGCTCGATGACACCATCCATTCCCGTTTTTTTCGATAGACCGTATTGCCATAAAACCCACATAACGACTATGATGACGATAATAAAAAGTGCGACAATGACTTTGGGAATCGCCTCATTTAGACGACTGTTCGTCTTTAAACCACGTTTTCTTGTCATCGGTTGTGATATTTGAGGCGTTTCTTCCTCAATTTGATCGTGCACGGCTGTTTCCCTATACAATGCAAGCATTTCGTCAGCATCCAACTCAACTGCCTCTGCATATTGCTTTATGAAGGCACGTACATAGAACGCTCCTGGCATCATGCTGTAGTCTTCATTTTCAATACCGGAAAGGTACCGTTTCTGAATTTTAGTTATTGATTGTAAATCATCTAATGAATATCCTTTTGCTGTTCTCGCCTCTTTAAGACGAGCACCTAATCCGGTCAATTATTATCACCTGCCTGTTAGAAATTGAACATGCCAAATCCGCCCATCGAGCCCGAATCGGACATCATATGGTTTTTCTCCATCATTTCATATGTAATTTCCTGATCTGGATCGGTTCTTAACTCGATAATATAATCAAAATCATCCATGTCGTATTCTGAATGCTGGACAAACATGTCCGGGTGCTCTACGACTTTAATCGAAGGCATCCGCATCATTTCGCGAACGAGCTGCATATGCCTCTCGTCCCCAGCCTTACGGGTTACTATTCCATCTAAGATGAAAATATTATCTTTGGAGAACTCGTCCCCCGCCAAATTACTCCTTACCGTTTGCTTAATCATCGTTGAAGATAGAAAGATCCACTTCTTATTTGCACAAACACTTGCTGCGACGACAGATTCCGTCTTGCCGACACGAGGCATACCACGGATCCCAATTAGCTTATGGCCTTCCTGCTTAAATAGCTCAGCCATGAAATCAACTAAAACTCCTAATTCACTGCGTAGAAACCTGAACGTCTTTCGATCATCGATATCGCGCTGAATATATCGGCCATGCCTAACGGCTAAAATGTCGCGCAATTTGGGTTCACGGATTTTCTTTACTTGTATCGTTTCCATTGTGGATGCAATCAATTCAAAACGCCTGATTTGATCATCGTTTTCGGTCCGCACTAACATGCCTCGATGCCCACCATCTACACCATTGATTGTAACGATGTTAACATGCAACATGCCTAATAAGGATGCGATATCCCCTAACAGACCCGGTCGATTCACTTGAATTTCGTATTCAACGTACCATTCACCCATGTCGACACACCCTTTCGATCTCTTGTCATTTATGTAAAGAAATCAAGATGAATTATATGAGCGCAAATGCAAGAAAAACATTAACGGTATAGTATATTTCATAGAAATGAGGAGTCTTCCATATGATAGGACGCATAAGAGACAACTTAGTTCTATAATAGCGGATTCCTTATGCGATGAAAAGGAAAAAAGGAAAAGGGAAGGGCCCTCTTCCCTAAAATAAGATGTCTTGCATAAAAACAAATCAAATATACCATCCGCCGTTCAGCTTAATAATTTCTCCAGTCATGTAATCTGCATTTCCACTAATCAAAAATTGGACTAAATCTGCTACTTGTTCAGGAGTGCCAGTTTTTTGGAGTGGAATTTGATCAATGACTATTTGCTTATCCTCTTCAGAAAACTCGTCATTCATCGTTGTTTCGATCCAACCTGGCGCAATTGCATTAACTCTCGTGCCATTATAGGCCGCTTCTTTGGCATACGCCTTTACGAAAGCATGCTGGGCCCCTTTAACTGCAGAGTACATTACTTCTCCGGCTGCACCTGTGTTCCCCCAAATGGAACCAATGAATACAACATACGATACGTCATGACTTCGAAGCTGTGGTGAAACGAGGCCGATGAAAGCAGCAGGGTTTTGCATATGCACTCGCCATAACGCTTCCATTTCTTCAATGGATGTGTCCGTCAATAGCTTCATCACTGCTTGCCCTGAAGATACAATGACGGCTTGAACATGCCCGACCAATGCATATAATTTCTCCGCTCCATCTTCAGAAAGGAAATTGGCTTGTATTGCTTTAAACTCACTCGTAGGATAAAGAGCAGATAATTCCGCCTGCAGCTCGAACACTTGATCAGCATTCCGATTATAATGCAAATAAAGCGACCAACCTTCTTTGGCAAGACGACGGCTAATCGCCATCCCTATACCTCCAGAAGCGCCTAAAACGACAGCATACCGCTTCATTGTTACTCTCCTTTTGAAGGTGGGACTACTTTCATCACTGTATAGCCTTCTTCCGATGAAATCGTTTCAAATGCTGCTTTCAAATCTTCCAGTGACAACTGCTCAAGAGTAGGCACTACATCAAATAAATTCATTTTATTGAAATTATATTGAGTAAACTGATTGGCGATGAATTCAATTGAATTTAATGAGCGCATGAATTGTCCAATCCTTCTTTTACGCGCACGGTCGAGATCTTCACTACGAATTGTCCAGCCTTGGATTTGATCTGAAAGTGTTTTACGAATTGCTGCTTCCAATTCAGCAGGATGATCAGTATCTGAACCCACCATAGCAAATCCATAACCTTTTTCCAATGAAACATCATATTGATAAGTTTCATCAATTAAATTAGCCTCATATGCTTCTTTGTAGAAAACGGAAGACCTACCAAAAAGAATATCAAGGACAAGGTTTAGCGCCAATTCCTGTTTCAGCAATTCATCCCCTTCGATATCCACTCGGTTACATTTCATGCCAAAATTGAGTTTTGGGCGCAATACATCCATTTCAACCGTACTTTCGGCGATATGAGCAGTCGAAGGCTCTTCAGGGAACTTTCTTTGTATTTCTTCAGGCTCAGAAAATTCCTTCCCATTTTGATCCTCTTTAATGAAATTCATCATTTCCTCCGGATCAACTGCTCCGATGACAAATACAGTCATATTGGAAGGATGGTAAAATGTTTCATAGCATTCATACAAATGATCTGCAGTAATCTCTTGGATCGTATCAACCGTTCCGGCAATATCAATATTGACCGGATAATTTTCGTATAAATTTTGGATTGCTCCGAAATAATTCCGCCAATCGGGATTGTCGTCATACATCATAATTTCTTGTGCAATAATTCCTTTTTCCTTTTCAGTTTTCTGCTCTGTAAAATAAGGCTCTTGAACGAAATCCAATAATACCTTTGTATTTTCGTATAACTTTTCAGTAGTAGAAAACAGATAAGATGTTCTTGTAAAAGAGGTAAACGCATTTGCAGAAGCCCCTAACATACTGAACTTCTGAAAAACGTCCCCTTCCTCTTTGTCAAACATTTTATGCTCCAAGAAATGGGCGATGCCGTCGGGAACCGTGACAAATTCATCTTTTCCTCTCGGAATGAAAGTCCGATCGATTGAACCATATTTCGTTGTAAATGTGACATACGTTTTAGAGAATCCTTTTTTCGGAAGTATATATACATTTAACCCATTCTCCAACCGTTCATGGAAAAGTGATTCCTGCAAATTATCAAATACGATTTTCTCCATCTCTTTACGCCTCTCTTTCCGATAGCAAGTAGACGATCTCTAATTCAAGCTGTGAAGCCATTTCTTTTACATCTTCTATCGTGACGGATCGCCATTTTTCAATCAATTGTTCTGCTGTGAAATTTTCACTTAGCCGCTTATATTGATCGTATACTTCAATTTGGCTCCTCGCAGAATCGAATGCACTGCGTATGCTATTCGATAAAAGTCCAACCGTTTGATCCAACTCCATTTGAGTAACGTCGCCGTTACGTAGCGCATCTATTTGTTCTCCGATTAACTTCACTGCTTTTTCCTCAAGCTCCGGATCAATTCCCGCCAAAACATACATAATTCCATAGTGGGATGAGTAGATGCTATTAATTGTATAAGCCATACTTTCTTTTTCACGGACATTCATGAATAATTTACTATGCGCAAAACCGCCTAATACGCCACTTGTAACGACCATCTTTGCATAATCGGGATGATCGAAGGTGATCGGAGTGCTGTAGCCGACTTGCAGCTTCCCTTGCTTCATGTCCTGCTTTTCAAATACTTGCTGTACGTCCCCTTTTTCATGCTGCACAACATTACTTTTTCGTTCAGCAACCTCTCTTGCTTGAAATGGAAATAGCGATTTTATTTTTTCAATAAACTCCTCTTCCTGTATATCCCCAACTACATAAATATCAATTTCGTCTTCATTCAACATGCTTTCATATGTAGAAAGCAGCGCTTCCCTAGTAAGGCTACGGACATCCTCTTCCGTGCCGTTTGACGAAATCGAAGCCGGGTGGTTCGGTCGCATTAATTCGAGCATCCGCTTTTGTGCATACCTTGTTTTATCATCATAAACAGAACGAATACGCTCTATGACAGTTCGCTTTTCACGCTCGACAACGGAAGGTTCAAAAGCGCCATCGACAAAATTCGGACTGAATACGACTGTATGCATTAGCTGCAACGCCTCGTCAAATACACCTTCCGTCGTTAAATACTCATCATTTACACATTCCATATTCAAAGAAACGATATGAGAGTGGCCACGCTTCCCATTATCCATATAAAAGACAGTGCCATATAGCTCATCCAACGCTTTTCTCAATTCGCTTTGTGTACGGTATTTCCCATTTGAGTCTTGAAGTACATTTGATAAGACCGTTCTGTAGGCCGCTGCCTTTTCATTTAGTTCAGACTTCCATTTAATTGACATCGTTATCGTTTTAAATTGCTCAGTTTTGCGTAAGTAAACGGTTACTCCCTTTTGCAGCTCCACTTTTTTGAACATATGAGCACCTCTTTTTTTCCTTATTATACGAACACTCTTCTTCACTATACATTTCTTAACAATGAGATGGCAAAATATAAGCATTTTCGAATAAAATCTTGTACTTTCCAGTAATATACAAGAAAAGCTGCTCAACAACGTGAAAAAGTTGTCGAACAGCTTTCATTAAATCATTAACGGCTTCCTTTAATATATGGAGTCCCACTCGCTTTCGGTGCATTTGCTTTGCCAATAAATCCTGCAAGCGCCAAGATTGTTAAGACATAAGGAAGTATGTGGAAATAGACAGTCGGAATTTTTTGTATGAAATCCACTTCGATGGAACCTGCCGTAATCGCCAATGCTTGCGCAAATCCGAAGAATAGCGCTGCTGCCATTGCTCCGATCGGATGCCATTTTCCAAAAATCATTGCAGCCAATGCCATAAATCCTTGACCATTAACTGTTGCATGTCCGAAGTCTCCTGTCATCGTCTGCGAATAAACCGCTCCACCGATACCAGCAAGACCACCAGAAATAATAACTGCCAAATAGCGCACTCTATTGACGTTGATCCCCATTGTATCTGCAGCCATCGGGTGTTCACCGACTGAACGTAAGCGCAATCCGAATGGTGTTTTATAAATAATGAACCAAGCTACAATTGCAACCGCTATAGCTAAAACTGAGGTTCCGTACACCGATTTGAAGAACATTGGACCAATGACCGGAATATCTTGCAGCAAAGGAATGTTGACGCGCGGAATCTTTTGTTGAATAAAATCCGTTTGTCCTTTTCCGAAAATCATTTTCACAGAGAACAATGCTACAGCAAGCCCTAACATGTTAATTGCGACACCGGAAACGACTTGGTCAGCACGGAATGAAATCGATGCTACCGCATGCATCATGGAGAATATCGCTGAAACAATCATTGCTACTAAAAGTGCAATCCAGGGCGTCCAGCTACCAAACACATCAACATAAAATAAATTGAACACGATTCCGATGAATGCTCCCATGATCATCAAGCCTTCAAGGCCGATGTTGACGACACCAGATCGTTCAGAGAATACGCCTCCAATTGCCGTGAAAATTAAAGGGGCGGCATATGCGATTGACGTTGGAATCATAAAATAAAGGACTTCTAAAAACGACATATCATTTCGCCTCCTTTTTCGAATTCAAGCGCTGCAATCCGACACGGATTATATATCCCGAGGCAACGAAGAATATGATAAGCGCTATGACGATCGATACAATTTCTAATGGAATACCAGCTTCGTTCGGCATATTGTTTGCACCGTATTTCAAAGAACCGAATAGCGATGCACCGAAAATGACGCCTAACGGTGAATTGGCACCTAATAGTGCAACCGCTATGCCGTCAAAACCGATTCCTGTGAAGCCGGCACGAGACGACATATTCCCAAATGTACCTAAAGCTTCCATTGAACCAGCTAGGCCGGCAAATGCTCCTGATATGACCATTGACAATATAATATTTTTATTTACGTTCATACCTGCATATTGAGAAGCATGATCATTAAAACCAACTGATTTCAGCTCGAACCCAGTTTTTGTTTTTTCAAGAATAAACCACATA
This sequence comes from Sporosarcina sp. USHLN248, assembly GCF_037144575.1. NCBI lineage: Bacteria > Bacillati > Bacillota > Bacilli > Caryophanales > Caryophanaceae > Sporosarcina > Sporosarcina sp. USHLN248. Next base: position 90,120 of record NZ_JBBCZC010000004.1, on the reverse strand, counting down.
ACGACAACCATTGCAAGCGCAACAAAGATTCCATAATGCAGCGTTGAATAATCCGTTAAATTGGATAGAAAATCAGATCTTAGTGAAGCTGTTGGCTGAATTTTATCTGTTTTAAATCCACCATCTGAAACCGTTTTGATTAGTGCATTGACAACGTGAAGCGCAATATAGTTCATCATAATCGTTACGATTACTTCATGGACACGCAATGTCGCTTTTAATACCCCAGGGATAAGTCCCCATAACGCACCAGCCGCCGCGGCTGCCAATAATGATAACGGCAAATGAATAAACATTGGCAGTTCAAATGCCATACCGACATAAGCAGCAGCAAACCATCCGACGATCAACTGTCCTTCTACACCAATATTGAACAAGCCTGTTCGATATGCGAACGCTACCGCGAGTCCCGCAAGTATATAAGGACTAATTTGGCGTATCGTTTCACCAATTGCATAGACATCCCCGAATATTCCATTCCAAAGCGCAGCGTAACCACTCATCGGATCAAAACCACTAAATAGCATAACAATTGCGCCTACCAATAGCCCTAAGATGATCGAAATGATCGGCACTAAAATATTGATGACCTTATTCGACATTTCGATCTACACCTTCTTTCATCTGTCCCTTTTCTTTTATTGAATGGCCTGCCATCAATAGTCCTAACTCTTGCTCGTTTGTTTCAGCAGGGATGACGGTATCGACGATATGTCCATCATGGATTACTGCAATCCGATCCGAAACATTCATCACTTCATCCAACTCAAACGAAATTAGAAAAACCGCTTTTCCATTATCCCGTTGTTCGATTAAACGTTTATGAATGAATTCAATTGCCCCTACGTCTAATCCACGTGTAGGCAATGCTGCTATGAGCAAATCAGGACCTCGGGAAATTTCACGGCCAATAATCAATTTCTGCTGATTTCCACCTGAAAGAGCCCTTGCCAATTCGTGTTCTCCTTGGGTTCTCACATCGTACTCTTCGATGATTTCTTTCGCTTTTTTCGAAATGACTTGATAATTCATGATGCCATTTTTCGAATAGGGCTCGCGATAGTATTCCTGCAATGCCGCATTATAGCCCACTGAAAAATCAAGTACTAAACCATGCTTATGACGATCTTGTGGGATATGACCCAATCCGGACTCTGTAATTTGACGCGGCTTTTTGCCTGTAATATCTATATTGTTCAATGTGATTTTTCCACTTTTCACTTTTCTAAGCCCAGCAATTGCTTCAATCAGCTCCGATTGACCATTGCCGTCAATTCCTGCAAGACCGACAATTTCTCCGCGGCGAACAGAAAGATTCAATTTCTTCACTCTATCTATGCCTCTGTTGTCCGTAACTACTAAATTCTCAATCTGCAAAACTTCTTCTGTCGGATTTGGAGGTTGCTTCTCTGTTTTGAATGTAACTTGTCTTCCGACCATCAAAGTTGCTAACTCTTCTGGATTTGATTCAGAAGTGATGACCGTTCCGATTCCTTTTCCTTTTCGAATTACAGTGACACGGTCCGAAACATCCATAATTTCTTGTAGCTTATGCGTTATAAGGATGATCGATTTCCCTTCAGTAATCAGTTTTTTCATAATTGCTATCAGTTCTTGAATTTCCTGTGGGGTTAATGAAGCAGTCGGTTCATCGAAAATAAGAATTTCTGCACCACGGTATAGTGTTTTTAAAATTTCTACACGTTGCTGCATTCCGACAGAGATATCTTCGATTTTTGCATACGGATCGACATTTAAACCATAAAGCTTTGATATTTCAGCAACTTTTTTCGCTGCGGCTTTAATTTTTACCGTTCCCATTTTCGCCGGCTCACTGCCTAAAATGATGTTTTCTGTAACCGTCAAATTTTCTACCAGCATAAAGTGTTGGTGAACCATTCCGATGCCTAAATCATTCGCAACGTTTGGATTCGAAATATCGACTTTCTTTCCGTGAACGCGAATTTCCCCTCCATCAGGCTGGTAAAGACCAAACAAAACGTTCATCATCGTTGATTTCCCAGCACCATTTTCACCTAATAGTGCATGGATTTCTCCCTTTTTCAACTGCAAGGTAATATTGTCATTCGCATAAAAGTTACCGAATTTTTTGGAAACATTTAGCATCTCGATGACATATTCCAATGGATTCACTTCCTAACGTCAATATTTCATTTCATAATTTGAAAAAATTAATACAATAAAAGATTATTCGTATGAAAAATCTTTTACTCTATTAATTTAGAAGGTGGAGCAATTCATAAAGAAAGGCCGGACGAACCGGCCCTTATAAAGATTGTGAACTGTTTCTTATTTAGCAAATTCAGGAACTTCAATTTCACCGTTGATTACTTTTTGCTTATATTCTTCGATTTGGTCCAAAACTTCTTGTGGAATCGCACCGCGAGAATCAGCAAGGGCTACACCATCATCAGCAAGACCGAATACTAATGTTTCTCCGCCAGGGAATTTCCCATCTTTCGCCAACTTAGAAATTTCTTGAACTGCATTGTCAACGCGTTTTAGCATAGAAGTAAGCGTGATGTTTTCACCGCCAACTTGACCTTCGTCATACTGGTCGGAGTCAACCCCGATTACCCAAACATTTGCATCTTTGTCTGCTTCTTTACGTTCCTTAGCTTCTGCAAATACACCATTACCAGTACCGCCAGCAGCATGGAAAATGATGTCCACACCTGAAGAGTACATGCGTCCTGCTTCTGCTTTACCAAGTTCTGCTTTGTCGAATGCGCCTGTATACTTCACATCTACTTTAATGTCAGGTTTAACCGCAGCGACACCAGCAACGAAGCCAGCCTCGAAACGCTCGATTACCGGAATCTCAATACCGCCTACGAAGCCGATTTTATCAGTTTTCGTCATTAACGCAGCTGCTACTCCAGCAAGGAATGCACCTTCCTGTTCTTTGAACAAAACGTTCGCAACGTTCGGCTGGTCAACTTCACCATCGATGATTGCATAGTTTGTATCTTTTTGCTGAGATGCAACTGTATCGATTGCATCCTCCATTAAGTAACCTACTCCGTAAACTAAGTCGAAATCACGGCGAGTAAGCGCATTCAAGTTCGGAATGTAGTCTGAATCGTCTTTCGATTGAAGGTAAGCGTATCCGCCATCTCCTTCAGACAAGTTGTTCTCTTCTCCGAATTTTTGAATCCCTTCCCAAGCTGATTGGTTGAAGGATTTGTCGTCAACACCGCCAACATCCGTCACCATCGCAACAGAAAAATCAGATGTGTTGCCGCCATCTGAAGATGAAGAACCTTCTTTGTCTTTTTCTTTGTCCGTTCCACATGCACCAAGTAATGTACCAGCTGCAAGAACCAATGATAACGCAAGTCCATATTTACGTTTGCTCACTGTTTGGACCCTCCCTATTTTTTTATAATTTGGTATAAAAATGACGTAGATACGTCTATTAAAGATTGTTTAAAAAGCACTGACAATTTTCAAAAACATATGATGATGCTTTACTATCTCACCATTCATAGCCTTATAGTATGTGTACTTTTCAAACACATCTTATACCCTTTTTCGTACAACATGAAAACTGAATTTATCGGCCCTGAAATAGTTTTTAGAATAAAGAACCATTTCACCATCCGCACTATAATGACACTGAAGCAAGACTAATAGCGGAACATCGACACCGCATCTAAGAATTGCGGATGCTTCGTCATCATAGCCGACAGGCTCGATATTTGCGACTGCTTGTACTATGCGGATATCACCTGTCTTTTCAATCGAATCGAAAATCGATTCATTTAACAGGACATCTGCGCCTGAAGGAAGATTTTTCGAGAGTACATGATCGATGCAGTAAACGACTGGTTCACCGTCTGCAGTTCTGACTCTCTTAATTGTAACAAGACTATCATTAGCCGTGCAATCAAATTTCGCAATCATTTCATCATTCGGACAATCTTCATGGACTTCCATAAAAATTGTGCCCGGCACCATTCCTGCATCACGAATCATTGATGAGACACTGGATAATTGCTCAATTCCCGAAGAGAATAATGGCTTTGGATTCACAAACGTACCAACGCCATGCTTACGGATAATAATCTTATCTTCTTCCAAAACGCGCAAAGCTTCTCGCAATGTTGCACGGCTTACCCCTAACATGCGAGCTAATTCAAACTCTGAAGGGAACTTCTCATTTTCCTTGAAGATACCAGACTCAATATCCGCTTTGAGCCTTTCAATCACCTGCACATATAAATGCCGTTGATCTGTCTTCACCGTCAATGCAATCCCCCCTTTAAAACAATTACGTCCTAACATAATTGCATCAGATAATCGAGCCGACATTATGTCGTTTTTCCTTGACCTACGTTCTTTGCAAAATGAAGATGCATCTTGAATATCACGTAGGTAGCTTACACATCGATTCGTAAATGAGCCATACTGATTTAAAACTTCTCATTTTTTACTGAATCATATTCCAGATGTTGGACATCTGATGTGTAACATTACTACTAATCATCCATACTATATCATCTTCATCCTGCAAAATAAATAGCGTAATTTCAAATCAGACAAATCAAAATAAAAAATGTGCGATTTTCGTCACGCTCTTATTGAGTTTTCGGCTTCTTCCCTGGTTAATAATACCTGTCTCGGCTTACTACCTTCAGGCGGCCCAACAACTCCCCTTGCCTCCATCTGGTCGACGATGCGCGCTGCTCTTGAATAGCCGATCCTAAATCTTCGCTGAAGCATAGAGACTGAAGCTGTCTGCATTTCCAACACTAATTGGACCGCATCATCATACAATTCATCCGTTTCTTCATATGCCGGCGCATCTTCAACTTCAGAAGGAATCATTTCTTCTTGGTATTGTGCCTTCTGCTGTTCAATTACAAAATCTACTACTGCCTCAACTTCGTTGTCCGAAACAAACGCACCTTGAATCCTTACCGGCTTCGAAGCACCTGCAGGTAAAAAGAGCATATCCCCTCTTCCTAATAGTTTTTCAGCACCCGAGCCATCCAAAATCGTGCGTGAATCTACCGCCGATGAAACTGCGAATGCAATCCTTGAAGGTATATTCGCTTTAATAATACCTGTAATTACATCTACGCTCGGTCTTTGCGTTGCAATTATTAAATGAATTCCTGCGGCTCTCGCCATTTGAGCCAACCGAGTAATGGAATCCTCAACATCGCTTGAAGCAACCATCATTAAATCAGCAAGCTCATCGACGATCACTACGATGTATGGCATGCGTGGATGTTTTTCATCATTTTCTTCATTCCACTGTTCAATATGATCGTTATACCCTTCTATATTGCGGGTTCCCGTATGGGAGAAAAGTTCATATCGCCGTTCCATTTCGGCTACTACTTTTTTTAGCGCCTGCGACGCCTTTCTCGGGTCAGTCACAACAGGGGCCAATAAATGCGGAACTCCATTGTACACATTGAGCTCTACCATTTTCGGATCGATCATCATCATTTTTACTTCATGCGGTTTCGCTCTCAATAAAATACTGACGATGATGCCATTTATGCACACACTTTTCCCGCTTCCAGTCGATCCTGCTACTAAAACGTGCGGCATTTTATTTAATTCTGCCATCATCGCTTTCCCAGTGACATCTCTTCCAAGGGCAATCATTAATTTCGAATTCGGCTTATTATTTTCTTTCGCTTCAATTACTTCTCTTAGACTGACTACTGCTACCGAATGATTCGGTACTTCAATTCCTACTGCAGATTTACCAGGTATCGGCGCTTCGATCCGAATATCACTTGCAGCTAAAGCTAATGCAATATCGTCGGACAAGCTGACGATCCTACTCACCTTAACACCAGTATCGGGAAGTACTTCATATTTTGTAACTGCTGGCCCTAAGTGGACTTGTGTCACTCTTGCCTTAACACCAAAGCTTAAAAAAGTCCTTTCTAACTTTTGTGCATTCGCTTGTATTGAATCATATTCTGCAGACTGATCATTTGCCGGCGTATCACGCAGCAATGATGCGGGAGGCAATACGTATGAAGTATTTTCTTCTTCTCCTGAAACTCCTGTATACTCAGGATTCGCCTTCTCTTCTACTTCTTCCTTCGCAAATTCGGTTTCAGCAACTGCCGCTTGTTCATCCGATGACTTTTTTTCAATTTGCTCATTGAATGCAGAAATGATCGGTTGTGAAATCACCTCTTCATGATCTTCTACCATGACAGGTTGCTCTTCTTGTTGTTCCGATGCTTTCAGCTTAGAACGATTAGATCTCGACATTTTATGATTGCTTTTAATAGGGGCTTTTTTCGGTTCTTTTTTGCTGATCAATCCTTTCATTGATTCAACAGCTTTAGGATAATATTCTAAAATGTATGGTACGAACGCTTTTCCAGTTAACAATACGATTCCAATTAATAGCAAAAGAACACCAGCGACAGTCGCGCCAGCTGAATCGAATAAAGAATGGAAGAGAGCAAATAGCAAGGCGCCTACCATTCCGCCACCTAATGTACTATTCCTATTCGCGATGCCTCCATTTGTCACTAACACTTTCCACGTTTCCTTAAACGATGAATTCGACATGAGCACTTTACTTTCATAAAGCTCTTTGAATAAATAAATATGGCTGAAAAGAAGTAGACTTGCGAGTATAAACAAACTGCCTCCTACAATTCTGTTCGTCCATCCAATCGCTTTCCGTTTCACCATGAATAGCAATGCCTGTACGATTAATAAAAAAGCGATCGCTCCATGCCAATTACCTAATAATAGTCTAGCAAAAGAAGAAAGACCTCTACCGACGATGCCAAATTCAAAAATGATAATAATTGCTAAACCAATCATCGTTAAACCGCCAACTTCATAAACGAGCGGGGAAACCCCTATATCCTTTTTCTTTTTAGCGGCTACCTTCTTCTTTTTCTTCTTCGTTTTTTTCGACATGTTTTCTCCTCCTTTCAGAAAAAGGATTTCCCGCCGTTCGGTCGGCATGGAAATCCTTTTCTCATGTTTTACGTTTGTTGCTTCCATCCTCCACAGGCCAGACGATTGAATCACTTAGGCGTACACGAAGCAGGTCATGCAGTCGTTGCCGCGGGACGCGGTGGTTTTAGTCGCCTGCTCCTGTCGCAACTAACCGCCGCCTTCCGATTTTGGGGTCATCCAGCTACAGGAGGCAACTGTTCGGGTCGCTTGGGCCTGCACGATGCAGGTCATGCAGTCGTTGTCGCAGGACGCGACGATTTTAGACTGCCTTCCTTTCATAAGGCAAAAAGCGCCTTATGTTCAAGCCTTCCAGCGCCTGTCGAGGCTTAACGGCGTTCTCCGCTTTTGTTTCATCCAGACTCCGAGGGGCAGCTCCTTGGGTCGTTTCAGATAGGAAGCTAAGGCAAAAAGCGCCTTAGTTTCCTATCTTCCGACATACAGGACGTATTAGTGCCGACGTTGCCGCAGGACGCGGCGCTCTTAGTCGGCCAACGCCTGTCGGAGCTAAACGCCCCTCTCCGCTTTTGTTTCATCCAGACTCCGAACGCCAGCCTCTCGGGTCGCTTCAGTCTTGAAACATAAGGCAAAAAGCGCCTTATGTTCAAGCCTTCCAGCGCCTGTCGAGGCTTAACGGCGTTCTCCACTCTTGTTTCATCCAGACTCCAAGGGGCAGCTCCTTGGGTCGTTTCAAATAGGAAGCTAAGGCAAAAAGCGCCTTAGTTTCCTATCTTCCGACATACAGGACGTATTAGTGCCGACGTTGCCGCAGGACGCGGCGCTCTTAGTCGGCCAACGCCTGTCGGAGCTAAACGCCCCCTCCGCTTTTGTTTCATCCAGACTCCGGGCGGCAACCCCTCTATGTTCAAGCCTTCCAGCGCCTGTCGAGGCTTAACGGCGTTCTCCGCTCTTGTTTTTAATATTCCATAATAATCGGGATGATCATTGGTCTTCTTTTTGTTTGTTGGAATAGATAGGAGCTGAGTGTGTCTCTGATCTCTTGCTTTATGTTTGTCCATTCAAACGTATCTTTATTCACATGTTTCTCGACAATCTTTCGGACTAACTTTTTGGATTCATCCAAAAGCTCCTCTGATTCTCTTACGTAGACAAAACCTCTGGAGACAATTTCCGGACCTGCTGCAATTCGTTTTTGCTTACGGCTTAGCGTAATGACGACAGTGAATATGCCATCTTGGGAGAGCAGTTTCCGGTCGCGCAATACGATATTGCCAACGTCACCGACACCAATTCCATCGATCAACACATTACCTGCCTGTACCCGGCCACTCATTCTCATCTTATTATTTTTATATTCAACAATGTCGCCTTTGTCCGCGATGAAAATCTGGGATTTATGCAATCCTATTTGCTGTGCCACCTTAGAATGAGCGATCAGCATTTTATATTCCCCTTGAATCGGAATAAAATAGTCAGGCTTCATCAGGTTGAGCATTAGCTTAAGATCCTCTTGGCTGCCATGTCCTGATACATGCACATTACGCGATGAAGTCATGACATTCGCTCCCGCTTTTGCAAGTTCGTTCGCAACTTGGTACATGGATACTTCCATACCTGGAGACGGCGTAAATGTAATTAAAACAGTATCCGTTTCTTTGATTTGAATATCTTTATGGAATTTATCGACGATCTTTTCAAGTGCATCAAGAGGCTCGCCTTTATTGCCTGTAACGATAATAACAATTTCTTCATCTTGATATTTCCCAATTTGTTTAACAGGTATAACCATCTCTTCGTCAACTTCCAAATAGCCTAATCGCATTCCAACTTCAAAATAGCTTTCTAGACTTTTTCCGACGACAGCAACTTTCTTGTTCGTTTCTTTTGCTTTATCAAACACTTGTTGAATACGTATGAAGTTTGATGCATACAGTGCAACAAGGATTCTACCTTCAGCGCTATAGAAAGTTTTCGATAGCTGTTTTTCGATGACAGATTCAGAAGTGGTATATCCAGGTCGTTCTGCTTCTGTTGAATCAGAAAGAAGGAGGAAAACGCCTTCCTCTCCTAAGGCAGCCATTTTGGCCAAATCAGGGCGGTACTTTCCTTTAGCAGATTGGTCAAATTTAAATTCACCAGTATGGACAATTGCTCCTTCGCTCGTATGGAACACAATTCCTAACGAGTCCGGAATGCTATGTGTCGTATGGAAAAACGTCACATGCGTACGTTTAAAATTCATCCTGCTTTTATTCGTAACTTCAAAAAATTTCACATTTGAAGGGGCAGGCATCGCTTTCAAATGTTCTTTTGCTAACGCTAATGTCAATTTCGAACCATATACGGGCGCTTGCACTTTTTGCAGTAAGTAGGCAATTGCGCCAATTGCATCTTCGTGACCATGCGTCAAAAAGATTCCTTTTACACGGTCTTTATTTTCTTCGATATACGTCATATCCGGTATAACGATGTCAATCCCTAACATCTCTCCTTCGGGAAACATAAGACCGGCATCGACAATAAACATTTCATCGTCAATCTCGATGACATACATTGCCTTTCCGATCTCTCCTACCCCGCCTAATGGGATTACTTTAATCAGTTCGTTTTTTGTTTTTGTCACATTGTTTCCTCCTATACTTTGTTCAAGAAGACTCGTGTTGAATATAGTAACGGTCTATGTATGCATACGTAAAGAATGGCGATAACCGATCTATTTTTCATCATCGCCTTTACTATTTCAATTCTGTTTATTCAACACAAATCTCCCACCCTGCACGTGTCGAGATGAGTGTGAATGCAGTTTGTACTATTTTTGTCTTTTTAACAATCAATTATTTTCTTTCCATTATGAATTCCCGTCCACAACACTATGATTCATTATACGGGAGATTACCCGTTCTATACAAACAAAAAAAGCGGCAAGTTTACCTACCGGGTTCGATACACGGGGAGAAAACGATAAATTGCATAGCAAATAGGGACACAATTCACATTTGGATTGCCTTCCCATTTTTGTTGTTATACTAATTTTAAAAACAATTTTTGTAGAAAATAACAATAGAATAGAATTACAATTAACAACAGCTCATAGCTTTTGCGATGTTATGGGTTTGTTATTTTGAGGTTGTAAGAGTGTTTTGGAATTACTAAATACAATGCTGAGAGCAAATGATATTGTGTTAAAATAAAGATACAAGAGGACGGCTAATTCAACAAACCCAGCCAGTTTGATGGAATGACTGATTCCTGTCGGAAGGAGATATTCATTGGATGTCATTTATTTTATACTTGCGTATATAGGTTCTTTTGGGTATGCCTATCTTGGGTATTATTTTTTGTCTTAACCTTGTTGAAGTGATTAAGAAAATTAAAAATGAACAGCCAACTGTTGCTAATACTTTTTGGTTGACTGCTTCATTCATTTTAATCGTATGGATTATAGCTTTATTTCCTACTGCAACCTAATGCTGAATAATAAAAATGCTCAGGCCTAAAAGCCTGGGCATTTTTATATAAACTGTCAATTCGTTTGCTAATCATACGCTCATTCAGTCGTTTACTGGGGCTTTTTCCCATCAACCGAATCCGTTAAAGTTTATCGGCCATTATTAATGCTCCAACTTCATTTGTTTTTGAAAAGCATCCCAAACTTGATCAAATTCAGCTGCCCCTTCTCCATTAGACATTAAAGGGAGTCGGACACCTCCAGTTTCGATACCGATTTTTTGAAGTGCATATTTGATCGGTATAGGATTAGGGGCAGAAAAGACGGCATGAAACAACGGCAGCAATATTCGATGAATCTTAGCTGCTTCCTTCGTATTTCCGCTTTTAAAAGCATTGATCATTTGTTGCATTTCATTGCCAACTACATGGGAAGCTACAGAAATGACACCTTCTCCTCCAATGGAAAGCAATGGTAATGTCAAAGCATCATCCCCACTATATACTTTAAAACCACTATCCGTTTTCGTAATAATTTCTGCCATCTGATCAAGACTGCCGCTTGCTTCTTTCACAGCCCGAATATTTTTCAATTTAGAAAGTGCAATGACCGTTTCGGGAAGCATATTGACTGCCGATCTTCCAGGTATGTTATAAAGGAGCAACGGAAGTTCCGTTTCCTTTGCTATATGTGAGAAATGAGCATACATTCCTTTTTGGTCTGGCTTATTGTAATACGGCGTCACTAGCATAATGCCGTCCGCTCCAAGTGATTCGGCAGTTTTCGTTAATTTTATCGTTTCTGCCGTATTAAATGTTCCAGTTCCTGCAATTACCGGAATACGGCCATTGACGATTTCAATCGCGGATGCAAACAAAACCGCCTTTTCGGCATGATTTAACGTAGGTGATTCACCTGTAGTTCCACAAACGATAAGTGAATCTGTTCCACTACCGATTAAATGTTCAATCAGCTTCTCTAATAAGTCTCGGTCGATGCTACCTTCTTCTGAAAAAGGCGTGACCATAGCTGTACCTATTTGCCCAAGTTCCAATCTGACCATTCCTTTTCAATGTAGTGAAGGCGCACGCCTATTCGACCTCATGCAACCAAGCTCTTTTTTACGATTGGACCAATTGCTCCGCGATTTGCACTGAGTTCAAAGCAGCGCCCTTTAATAAATTATCGGATACGATCCACATATGGAACCCTTTATTCTGTTGTGGATCTTTTCGAATCCGGCCGACGAAAACTTCATCTTTCCCTTCGGCATATAATGGCATTGGATACGATTGGCTTGACGGGTCATCTTGAACTATTACTCCCTTGGCATTTTCCATTGCGGATTTTAGTTCTTCAACCGTTATACCTTCTTCCTCTAATTCAACATAAACTGACTCGGAATGCCCTGTGACGACAGGTAAACGGACACATGTTGCCGTAACAGACATTTGATCATCACCGAAAATCTTTTTCGTTTCATTCATCATTTTTAACTCTTCCAGTGTAAACCCTGACTCATCGAACAGATCAATTTGTGGAATTGCGTTAAAAGCGATTGGATAATGGCGTTCAGCGGAAGCACTTGGCAGCAGTTCCGCTTGAATATTTGCACGGTCGTTAAATTGTCCGCTCTGCTTTTCCAATTCCTCTATCGCTTCTGCTCCTGCACCGGAGACCGCCTGATAAGTTGATACAATAATTCTGCTAATGCCGAATTTTTCTTTTAAAGGTTGCAGCGCGGCTACCATTTGAATGGTCGAGCAATTCGGGTTAGCAATAATGCCGGCATGTTCTTGAAGAACATGTGCATTCACTTCAGGTACAACGAGCGGAATATCTTTATCCATTCGGAAAGCACTCGTATTATCAATCACGACCGCCCCGCGTTTGACAGCTTCGTGTGCAAACATTTTTGAGATAGCTCCCCCTGCACTGAAGAAAGCAATGTCCACATTTTCAAACGACTCCGGCACAGTTTCTTCTACGACGTATGATTTTCCTCCAGCGACAATTTCTGTGCCAGCTGAGCGTTTGGAAGCTAACATCTTTATTGACTTTACAGGAAAATTCCGTTCAATTAATTTCTCAAGAATTTTAGTTCCTACAGCTCCTGTAGCTCCGACGATTGCAACATTTAGATTCTCTTTCTTCATCTCTATCTCCCTTTCAATTGGTTCATATGCGGATAAAAATACATGATAACAAGAATTTATGCAGATTCTTTTTAAAGGTTAATGCACTTTTTCCATTGAACCTATAGTGTTCATTGGAGGAATTATAACATATAAAAAAAGTCTGTGCTTTGTATTTTTACTTTGCTTCATGAATAATTAAAATTGGCTGAAGTTGTTGTTTTTTGAGGGCTGCCGCTGCTGCTGGCACCATTAAGGAAAAATCGGAGATTAATGAGTTCGGTTTTTTATGTGGGTCATCCTGTCCGAAAGGGATAAAGAAAATATTTTTTGTGTTTAGAAGCTTCATGAGATTCATTCCGTTTAATCCTAAAGCATCGTTTGTAGATATGCCAATTAACACCGGATTGCCATTGCGCAGCGTCGCTTTTGCCGCCATTAAAACAGGCGAGTCAGTTGCAGCGTTCGCAAATTTGCTCATGGAATTTCCGGTCATCGGAGCGATGATCATAATATCGACAGGTGTGGAAGGGCCGAATGGCTCAGCTCCAACAATTGTCGAAATGACCTTTTCTCCTGTCGCCTTTTCAATTCTTTCAATCCATTCCTCTCCAGTTCCAAATCTGGTAGCCGCGGTCAAAACGGAATGGGTAATGACCGGTACAACAGTAGCACCATTTTCTTGCAGCGAACTGATGACCGGCAAAATTTGATCATACGTGCAGTGGGATGCTGTAATGCCTAATCCAACGCGTTTCCCTTGTAACATTTTATATAGAGTTCCCCTCTCATCCACTATTCATCCTCAGAATCGCTTTTGTCAAAGCCCTCGCGGCATCGACAGGAAAGTGTTTCCCAGGCAATCCGAGATGTATTGTATAGTATTCATCCGGGGAATTGTCCTTTAGGCATCCGGGCGCCGATGATAGGTCAAATATACGTAATGTGGAGCCTTCTTCAACCTCTAACCATTTTGCTGGAATCGTATTTATTAATATGCCATCTGATCTAAATGGTTCTTCAGCAAGACGCTCCGTTCCATACCGGAACGCCTCGGCCTCTCCTAATTGTTCATCTGATCGAACAAGAATTGTTACCGATCCGCCAAGTGAAGTGAGGACTTCTGCTGTCATTTTACCAACCCGTCCGAAGCCGGCAATATAAAAATGCGTCCCTGCGATAGCACTTTTCGTATCCGTAAAATATTCCTGTATAAATGCTTCTGCTGTCAATCGTGCATTTTCCCAAATGAATCGAACTTCTTTTAAGTAATGAAAAATTTCAAAACCTGCCAGCCTATAAGGAGAAAGCCAGTCATCCGAGGTGACACCGACATAAAGCTTTGCAGTCTTGTTCAATAATTCTATAGGGATTTGTGAGTTCATTTGCAGTATAGGAAAGACGAGATGATCTGGTTTTACTTCCTTCAAAAGCTTTTGTAGTTCCTCTGACATTTCATCTCCATTGTAGTGATAAGAAGGGTATCCAATTTCGTTCATAATGCTGTTTCCTTCAAGCATTCGCTGATCTGTGCCGATGAATAGCCAGTTCCCTTTAATTGTCGTCAAGATCGAAATCCCCCAAACTATGTGTTTTCCCGAACAAAATACGATGTTCCCCAATCAACACAATCTCACTCCAAGGAATAAATTCAACAGACTCCTGCTCGCGGTTTCTGAAAGGCAGACGGCTGAATTTCTTTTTCACCTCAAAACCGATAATTTCGCCGGTTTTACGGTTGAAAATCAAATCTGTGTCTGCCAAAAAACCGTATCGAACCCCTTCTTCCACTTGGATAAGCTCTTTTAGTGCCATTTCGGATAATAGCATCCCTTTCCCCTTTCAACCGTTTTTTCCATTCTATGAATCGAGATAATGAAAACTGTCTGAAACAGTACAGTACAATGGAATAATGCCGTTCATACTTACGGTGCAATTATAGAAACCGCCCGATCCTTTCGGAACATTTCATAAGCCATCTTACCGACATCGGCAAGATTCACCCGGTCGATCAGTTCCACGACTTCACGAACTGATTTGTGTTCTCCTAAAATTAGTTCGTTTCTTCCATTTCTATGCATTATTGCTTCTGAACTTTCTAAACCTAAGATAAAGCTTCCTTTTAACTGTTCTTTTGCGTTGGACAATTCCTCTTCCGTCACGCCATCCCTTTGAGTATCCATAACAATTCGGTCGATTGACTCCATCATTTTATCTACGTTTTCAGGATTCGTTCCAGCGTAAATGACGAAGGAACCGATAGATGTGTAGGAAGAATAATAAGAGAATACTGTATAAGCTAACCCCTTGTCTTCTCTAATCTCTTGGAACAGCCTGGATGACATTGTTCCTCCAACGATGCTATCGAGCAAAATGAGATCGTGCAGCTTTTCATCTTTAATTGACAAACCTGGATAACCAATGCTAATATGCGCCTGCTCAATTTCTTTTCTTTTCGAAGTAATTCCGCTATGAAAGTTCGGTATACGAACAGCTTCGTTTGAATTGTTTTGCTTTTGATGTGCATCTGTTGAACCAAAAAGTGATTCAATCCTCTTTAACAAACGATCGTCGTAATTGCCTGCTATTGAAATAACAATCTTATCAGGTGTATAGTGTCGTTCCATGAAATTTTTTATTGAATTACGGTCAAATGAACCAATTGTCTCAGCTGTGCCGCCAATAGACTTTCCAATCGGATGATCTGCATACATTTGTGTCCAAAGTCTTTCATCTACATCGTCATCAGGGGTATCTTCAATCGACGCAATTTCTTCTAAGATGACCGATTTCTCTTTTTCTATTTCCACCTCATCAAAGTTGGAATGAAACAGCATATCCGATAGGATGTCGATTGCCTGTTCTGCATGATAGTCCAATACCGTTGTGTAAAAACAGGTCATCTCTTTTGCTGTATAAGCGTTCAAATCACCGCCCATGCGATCAAATTGCTCAGCAATCATTTTTGCACTGCGTGTTGAAGTACCCTTAAATAGCATATGTTCGATGAAATGGGATAGTCCCCATTCCGCTTCCGTTTCATTTACAGAACCTGCTTTAACGTATATACCGATAGCGACTGAACGAACATATGGCATTTTTTCCAAGACGACTCTTACGCCATTTTGACAAGTATATTTATGAATCATTTCAATTTCCCCCCGACTTTGTCCAAATAGATCATGAGCATGCACTGAAATAAGCATTCAATTGATCATCGAGTGGTTCGAACTTTACGCAAACCATTGCTTTGCAAATCAAGTATAGTGTTTCTTTTTTCAGCCTATTCCGCTCAATTAAATAAAAAATAGTTTAGCGCAACTCATGTAAAAGAAGTGACTTTCGCGATTAAGCTAAAAAAAGCCGCCATCTTCGCAATCGCAAAGAGGGGCTTTCCAATACAAGCTATATTACTTTCCTTCTTTTTCCGCCGCTTCTTTTTGTTCTTTAAGCACTACTTTACGAGAAAGATTTACGCGGCCTTGATTGTCGATTTCAATAACTTTCACAAGTAATTCATCACCCATTTTAAGGACATCTTCTACTGCTTTCGTACGTTCTTCTTGAATTTCTGAAATATGAAGAAGTCCGTCTTTGCCAGGGAAGATTTCAAGGAATGCACCGAATTTTTCAATACGTTTCACTTTCCCTAAATAGTATTCCCCAACTTTCGCTTCACGGACGATGTCTTCAATCATTTTCTTCGCCTTCTCGTTCATTTCCGAATCCGGGGAAGAAATATAAATCGTACCGTCTTGTTCCGTATCGATTTTAACATTCGTTTCTTCAATGATTTTATTAATCACTTTTCCGCCTGGTCCGATAACATCACGGATTTTATCCGGATTAATGCGAATCATAATGATCTTTGGCGCATATTTCGAAAGCTGTCCACGAGGTGTTGATATTGTAGAAAGCATATGGTTTAAAATTTTCATTCTGCCGACTTTCGCCTGTGCCAACGCTTCTTCCAATATTTGCTTCGACAAACCTTCGATTTTAATATCCATTTGTAATGCTGTAATGCCTTTTTCTGTACCGGCAACTTTGAAGTCCATATCGCCTAAATGGTCTTCCATTCCTTGGATATCTGAAAGGATTGAATAATTTTCTTCACGTTTTACAAGACCCATCGCAATACCTGCAACTGGTGCCTTGATCGGAATTCCTGCATCCATCATAGCCATTGTCGAAGCACAGATCGAAGCTTGTGACGATGATCCATTGGATTCTAAAACTTCTGCAACTAAACGGATTGTGTATGGGAACTCTTTCTCATCAGGAATAACAGCTTCTAATGCTCGTTCTCCTAAAGCACCGTGTCCAATTTCGCGGCGGCCAGGTCCACGGATCGGTCCAGTTTCACCAACACTGAAATTCGGGAAATTATAATGATGCATAAAACGTTTGGATTCTTCCAAGCCTAAGCCATCAATGATTTGAACTTCGCCAAGGGCGCCTAATGTACATACGCTAAGTGCTTGTGTTTGTCCTCGCGTAAAGAGCCCTGATCCATGCGTGCGCTGCAAAATTCCTACTTCAGAAGAGAGTGGCCTAATTTCGTCCAAGCCACGGCCATCCGGACGAATTTTTTCATCGGTAATCAATCGGCGGACTTCTTCTTTTACTAGGTGATCCAATATGCTTTTCACTTGTTTAACAGTCTCTTCATCCGTATCGTCATTTGTATATTTCTCAATGACTTGTTCCTTCACCGCATTGATTGCATCTTCACGTGCATGTTTTTCTTCAGTTTGAATTGCTTTAATTAGATCTGCTTCACAATCAGATTTAATTTCCTCTAAAAGCTCCTTGTCCAATTCAAATAATTCAATTTCCATTTTCTCCTTGCCAACTTCTGCGACAATTTGTTCTTGGAATTCAATGAGCTTAATAATTTGTTCGTGGCCAAACATGATTGCTTCCAGCATTGTGGCCTCTTCAACTTCTTTTGCACCTGCTTCAACCATATTAATGGCATCTTTTGTGCCAGCTACAACCAAATCCAACTCGCTCACTTCAAGCTGTTCAGGTGTTGGGTTGATAATAAATTGACCATCGATTCTACCGATTTGAACTCCAGCAATCGGACCTTCGAATGGAATATCTGAAATTGACAATGCAAGCGACGATCCAAGCATCGCTGCCATTTCAGAAGAGCAGTTTTGATCGACAGACATCACAAGTGAAATCACTTGTACATCATTGCGGAATCCGTCAGCAAATAATGGGCGAATCGGACGGTCGATCAAACGGCTTGTCAATACGGCTTTTTCGGATGGACGGCCTTCACGTTTAATGAAACCTCCTGGAATTTTTCCTACCGCATATAGACGTTCCTCATAGTTAACTGTCAATGGGAAGAAATCAAGCGCTTTTGGATTTTTCGAGGCGGTCGCCGTAGATAATACCGTCGTTTCACCATAGCGCACTAATACAGCCCCGTTTGCTTGTTTGGCAAGCTGGCCAGTTTCGATTGTAAGCGGTCTTCCCGCCCAATCAAATGTATACACCTTTTTCTGTTCTGTCATTGTGGTACTCCTCTCTAATAAACGTAATTCGGCAAAGCCTCCTTTTTCAAGGTTCGGCTATATTCCAAACAACTACAATTCAGCCCATATCCTATCAAAGGCCGAAAAGATGGTGAACCCGACGGATGGACTGCATATGAAGTATGTATTAACTAGTAGTGTATCAAAAAAGCAAAGGTTATGCGAAATATATCTTTAAGTTTTTAAAAGGCGGCGCTGAATGAGTGGAATGGCAAAAGATTGGTTTTCGCCGCTACTGTTAACCATTCATGGACCGGTTATTGCAAACATTAAAAAGAGCGGGCAAAGCCCGCTCCTCGTATACATCTTATTAACGGCGAAGGCCGAGTTTTGCAATAAGATCACGGTAACGTTGAACATCAGTTTCACGTAGGTACTTAAGAAGTCTACGACGTGTACCGACCATTTTGTAAAGACCACGACGAGAGTGGTGATCTTTCTTATGCGTACGTAGATGATTGTTCAAGTTGTTGATCTCTTCCGTAAGGATAGCGATCTGTACTTCAGCAGATCCTGTGTCGTTTTCATGCGTTTTGAATTCATTAATCAATTCATGTTTACGCTCTTGAGTAATTGCCATCCTTTTTCACCTCCTAAAAAATAAATATCCCCAAATCCCTAGCAATCGTTGGTGATTCGGCTTGCCAAGGAAAGGTTTGTGTTTTTTCACTGCTTCATCATATCATGTGCTTTGAGGATATGCAACAATGAGCATCATTCTACCCTCAACAAATTTATAGCGGTTTGTTTGTCTTTGCCAATTTGATTGATTAAATCATCGACCGAATTGAATTTTTGCTCTTGGCGAATCGAAGCTATCCATTCGACTGCTGCTTCTTTGTCATATAAGTCCCCTTCAAAGCCGATTAAATGGACTTCCACACTCTTTTTCGCTTTTTTAGGGTCATGGAAAGTTGGTTTCACTCCAACATTGCAAACACCATCATATTTTTTGCCATCTACAATCATTCTAACAGCATAAACTCCGTTTACTGGAAGAATGGTTTCATCGTCTACTTGAATGTTGGCAGTCGGAAAGCCTAACAGACGTCCTCTTTTTTCACCATGGACGACTATGCCTGACGTTCTGAACGGACGGCCCAAAAGACGCTTCGTCTCTTCCACATTTCCTTCAGCAAGCAATTGTCGAATACGTGTGGACGAAATTTTATCGTCGGCGTCTGTTACTTTTTCGACGGTAGTTGTATCGTAAAAACCATCTGAAAGTTTCTTCATCGTTTCCATCGTACCTGAGCCTTTGGATCCGAATGTAAAATCGAAACCGGCTGAAACATGTTTGACATTTAGACCTTTTATAAATAGCTCTACGAACTTTTCGGGCGTCAGTGATGCAAGCTCCCAATCGAATTTTACAACAAATAGCGTATCTATGCCTATCGATTGCAAAACACGTACTTTCTCGGGAAACTGCGTTATATATCCAACTTTATTTTTACCCCCGCCAAATAAATGAGAAGGATGGGGATCGAAAGTCATCACTGCAGATTTCATATTCAGCTCCTCCGCTTTATCTTTGGCTGCTCTAATAACGGTTTGATGACCTTTATGCAAGCCGTCAAAAAAACCGATAGCCATTGAAAAAGGGCCTGCAGAATCGACTGTCATATGATCGGGATATTGCAATCTGTAAATTTCCATTGGATTCTCCCTTTCTCTTCATGCATTTGCCTCTGTCGCAAAATACTTTATGAACAGGAGGCATCTATTATTCAGACGCGGAAACTAAAATGACCGGTTAGGAAACATCTTTTCTGGCTTCATAAGCCCCGGTTTTGAAGGATGGGGTTTATAAAGAGCGATCGCTTTATCGCCTTTTGTAAAAGTAATCATGTCAACTTCTCTCAGTGCGGGATGCTGCGGAAGCACTTGCCCGTTTTTAACTTTTTCAAATAAGGAATCATCTACATCAATGAACTGGAAATCGCCTAGTGCATCTTCTAATGGCCTCAGAAAGTGGTCAATCTCACTATTTTCTACTTTTTCCTTCACTTCATCTAAAGTTAAGCATTGCTCTTTGCGAAAGTTGCCAGAGGCAGTGCGTACCAATTTTTTCATGTGAGCCGGATAGCCCAATAACTCCCCAATCTGGACAGATAATGTACGAATATAAGTCCCTTTGCCGCAAGAAACCCGAATTTGAAAATCAATTTCTTCTCCTTCGAATGACTCGCCTACTTCTTCTAAAATAATGCGATGAATTGTCACTTTACGATTTGGTCGTTCAATTTCCATTCCTTTTCTTGCATATTCATACAATCTTTTTCCATTCACTTTCACTGCAGAGAACATTGGAGGCACTTGAATAATTTCACCTGTTAAAGTGATAAGCGCTTTTTCTATTTCTTTTCTCGTAATTTTTTTATTTGAAAAATCTTGGGCGATGATTGCTCCGTCTGCATCTTCTGTTTCAGTCGCTTTTCCGATTGAAACGGTCGCTACATATTCCTTCCCAGCGTCCGTTATATATTCAGCAACCTTTGTCGCCTGCCCGATACAAATTGGCAATACACCTTCTACATTCGGATCCAATGTACCGGTATGGCCAATTTTTTTCGTTCCTAAGATTTTTCTCAGTTTAAAAACGCAATCATGTGAAGTCATACCTTTTTGTTTCCACAAAGGAAGAATGCCGTCCATATTGTTCCTCCTACCTTATGTAAAATAGAGGAAGTCGAAACGTCCGATTGGACTACGACTTCCTCTTCATCAATCTTCTTCTTTGTGCACTTGGCGAAGAAGCGACTCGATTCGATTGCCGTATTCAACTGAATCATCGAATGCGAATTCCAACTCAGGTGTTTTACGAAGGCGGATTCTTTGGCCGATTTCAGAACGGATAAAACCCTTCGCTTTCGTTAAGCCCGATAATGTCGCTTCTTTCTCTGATTCATTGCCCAATACGGAAATGAATATAGTTGCTTGCTGCAAATCCCCTGTCACTTCGACATCTGTTACCGTAACGAAGCCGATTCGAGGATCTTTTAATTTTTGACCGATAATGCCGCCTAATTCTTTTTTCATTTGTTCAGCGACACGGTTTGCACGCATTGACATGGATGTCACCCCGATTCTGTCTCAATAATAATCAAGAAGCATATCTGTCATTTCCCATTCAGGATTCGATTCTAAAAATCGGATAGCCCTTCGCGTCTCCCCTTCAGCCGCATCCTTAGAAGAGGCGACTGAAACGAGCGCAATCGTAGCTCTTTGCCATAAGTCCTGATGATCTACTTCAGCAATGGAAACATTGAATTCGTTCTTCACCCGATCCATCATCCGTTTTAGTATGGATCTTTTTCCTTTAAGAGAATGGACATCCGGAATAAAAAACGTGCATTCCGCATAGACAATCATGCCCGTTTAATTTCCTCCATAACGAATGCCTCAATGATATCGCCTTCTTTAATATCGTTGAAGTTCTTAATCGTTATACCACATTCATAGCCTTTTGCAACTTCTTTTGCATCGTCTTTGAATCGTTTAAGCGTATCCAATTCACCTTCGAAGACAACGATATTGTCTCGAATGACACGGACCCCTGAATCGCGTGTAATTTTCCCGTCCGTAACATAGCTACCTGCAATCGTACCTATTTTCGATACTTTAAATGTTTCGCGGACTTCTGCTTGGCCAATCACTTTCTCTTCATACTCCGGATCCAATAAACCTTTCATCGCTGATTCGATTTCTTCGATCACTTTGTAGATGACACGGTGCAGACGGATATCGACGCCTTCCTCTTCTGCTGCGCGCTTCGCATTGACATCAGGACGTACATTGAAGCCAATGACAATTGCATTTGATGCAGCTGCAAGTGAAATATCGGATTCATTGATTGCGCCTGCTCCTGTATGAATGATCTTGACATTTACACCTTCGACTTCGATTTTCATAAGGGATGCAGCCATAGCCTCGACCGTACCTTGAACGTCCGCTTTAACGATCAAGTTCAGTTCTTTCATTTCCCCTTGTTTCATCTGGTCGAATAGATTATCAAGTGTAACTCGTGTTTTTTCCACTCGTTGCTCTTGTAATGCTTCTCCTGCTCTTGCTTCACCGATTTGACGTGCTGTTTTTTCATCTTCGAAAACGACGAAACGGTCTCCGGCTTGCGGTACATCACTTAAGCCCGTAATCTCAACAGGGGTAGATGGACCAGCCTCTTTTACTCTGCGACCGATATCGTTAATCATTGCACGCACTCTACCATACGTATTTCCTACAACGATCGGATCTCCAACGCGAAGAGTTCCATCTTGCACTAATAGTGTCGCAACAGAACCGCGTCCGCGATCAAGTTGCGCTTCGATTACAGTTCCGCGGGCATTGATGTCTTTTCTAGCCTTTAACTCCCCAACCTCTGCAACTAAAAGAACCATTTCCAACAGCTGGTCGATTCCTTCACCTTTTAACGCAGAAATAGGTACGAAAATTGTATCGCCGCCCCAGTCTTCTGCAACAAGACCTTGTTCAGTCAATTCCTGCATGACACGGTCCGGATTGGCGGTCGGTTTATCCATTTTGTTTACAGCAACAATAATCGGCACTTCTGCTGCTTTTGCATGGTTGATCGCTTCGATCGTTTGAGGCATGACCCCGTCATCGGCAGCTACGACTAAAATTGTAAGATCTGTAACCTTTGCTCCACGTGCACGCATTGTTGTAAACGCAGCATGTCCCGGTGTATCAAGGAAAGTGATTTTTTTGCCCTCGACTTCGATTTGATAGGCACCGATATGTTGAGTAATGCCCCCTGCTTCGCCTTGCGTTACTTTCGTATCACGGATAGAATCCAACAATGTTGTTTTACCATGGTCGACGTGGCCCATAATGGTTACGACTGGAGGACGTTCCGTTAGTTCCGCATCTTGTTCTTCTGATTCCTCAAAATATATTTCAAGATCTGTTACATCGATGCGAACTTCCTCTTCGACTTCAACTCCATAGTCGGCACAGATCAATTCAATAGCATCTTTATCCAATTCTTGGTTAATTGTTGCCATGACACCAAGCATAAATAGTTTTTTAATGATCTCCGATGGTTCCTTGCCTAACTTGTTTGCAAGTTCTCCGACGGATAGCGATTCGTAAAATGTAATTTTTTCTGGTAGTGGCTTTTCCACTTTCGGCATTGGATTTGCCGGACGATGTCTTCTACGCCCTTGGTTAATGCCTCTTGCTGGTGGTCTTCCTCCACGTCCACCACCATTCGGTCGGTTTCCTTGACGTTGACCTTGAGCTTGTCGATTGCCGCCGCCCTGGCCTGTTCGTTGTTGTCCACCTTGTGCTGGACGATTTCCTCCACTTTGTTGGCCGCCCTGTGCTGGGCGATTGTTAGCTTGCTGTCCTTGCGCCGGGCGGTTACTTCCGCCTTGTTGGCCTTGTGCTGGACGATTGCCATTGCTATGATTTTGGCGCTGCTGACCTTGTGAAGCTTTATTGCCTCCTTGGCCTTGTTGTTTATTCCTTTGTCCGCCTTGACCGTTTCCTTGGCGTTTGTTGTCATTGGAAGGTTTTCGATCCTGTTGCTGATTGTGCGAACCAGTTTTTCCAAAACGCTGATTTAATTTTGAGACAGCGTCTGTATCCAACATAGACATATGGTTTGTAACTTTCACATTCATTTTTCCAAGCTCTTCAATAACTTCCTTACTCGTCCGATTCGCTTGTTTCGCGTATTCGTGTACACGTATTTTCGTCATTAGCCCACCCCCGGTTATATTCGTTGAGGAGCCCGGACAGCTTTTTTGCGAATCCACTATCCGTTAACGCGAGTACAACCCGCGACTCTTTTCCGATTGCATGGCCGAGAGCATCTCTGCTCCCGAACACATGCTTCTCAACGTTATATGTGTTGCATTTATCATTTAATTTCTTTTCCGTATTCTTTGAAGCATCTTCAGAAACTATGACAAGACGGGCATTGCCCGAACGGATTTCTTTCACTACCAAATCCTCGCCGGTAATGATTTTCCTTGCTCTTGCTGCCATTCCTAACAATTGGAATATTTCTTGTGGATGATTCATTTCAATGCCTCACGACGGATTGCGTGGAGAAGATCATCGTACACTTCATTTGGCACTGAGACGCCTAATTGGGTTTCGATCGATTTTTGGCGCTTTGCTGTTTCAACAGCGGCTTCGGTTTTCGAAACATATGTCCCTCGGCCAGATTTTTTTCCAGTCAAATCGACAGAAACTTCTCCTTCTTTAGTGCGGACGATCCGGATCATGTCTTTTTTCGGCAACATTTCACCTGTTGCCGCACATTTGCGCAAAGGGACTTTCTTTTTGCTTGTCATGGGCAATCATCCTTTCAGCTCAATTGTCTTCTGTATCAGAGTATAAATCGAATTCTTCCAACTTATTTTCTTCCGATTTCAGTTCTTCATCTTCTTCAAAATAAGGAGTTTCCTCATAATTATCGTCTCCATCTTCCTCAATGCTATATACATCGTTTTCATACAACAATGCATGATCTGCATTTTCGAGTGACGGAGGGTAAATGCCTAATTCTCGCGCGTCAGTTTCGCTCTTAATGTCGATTTTCCAGCCGGTCAGTTTCGCTGCAAGCCTTGCATTCTGTCCGCGTTTCCCGATTGCTAAGGAAAGCTGATAATCCGGAACAACGACTGTTGTAGAACGCTCTTCTTCATTCACTTCAACATATAGTACTTTTGAAGGGCTTAAAGCATTTGCTACAAAAACAACTGGATCTTCAGACCATTCGACAATATCGATTTTTTCGCCGTTTAATTCGTTTGAAATCGTTTGGACACGCGCTCCTCTTGCACCTACACAAGAGCCAACCGGATCGACTTCCTCGTTTGCCGTGTAAACAGATATTTTGGAACGATCGCCTGCTTCGCGGGCAATCGATTTGATTTCTACGACGCCATCATAAATTTCAGGAACTTCCATTTCAAACAGCCTGCGCAATAAACCTGGATGTGTTCTCGAAACGAATACTTGAGGTCCCCGGGACGTATTTTCAACCTTCGTAATGTAAACTTTAATGCGATCATGTGGCTTATAGGTTTCACTGCTAATTTGTTCACCGATTGGCAGTACAGCTTCAACCTTACCGAGACCGACATATAAATTTCTTGGATCCAGTCGTTCAACAATACCGTTTACGATATCGTCTTCACGGTCGACGTACTCGTTATAAATCAATCCTCGCTCGGCTTCACGAACTCGCTGTGTAACAACTTGCTTTGCAGTCTGGGCCGCGATTCTGCCAAAGTCTCTTGGTGTAACCTCTTCTTCAACAATGTCGCCGACCTCATAGGCCGGGTTAATTGCAATAGCATCTTCAAGTGCAATTTGCAGCCTTTCATCTTCCACTTCTTCCACTACATCTTTACGAGAATAAACTTTCATTGTTCCTTTATCCAAGTTTAAATCAACGCGCACATTTTGCGCCTGATTGAAATTGCGTTTGTAGGCGGTAACAAGTGCTGCCTCAATCGCCTCGACAAGCACATCCCTTGAAATGCCCTTCTGTTTTTCAAGGGCAGTCAACGCATCGAGTAGATCGCTACTCATAATTAATCACTCCTATATTCAATTATGCAGAAAAATCAATTGCCAATCGCGCAAACGCAATTTTTTCCTTATCAATGGAAATGGTCAATTTGCGGGTTTTAATCCGAATTTCCATTTCAATGGCGTCATGTCCATACGACAATAAGTATCCTTCGAACTCCTTCATCCCGTCGATCGGTTCATATGTTTTTATAAAAACGTATTGGCCGATCGCCTTCTGAAAATCCGCTTCTTTCTTCAAGGGACGTTCAGCACCCGGCGATGATACCTCGAGGAAATAATTTTGAGGGATTGGGTCCGTCCGATCCAACTCCTCACTTAATCTCTCGCTCACTTGCGCACACTGTTCGATGTCGATGTTCCCTTCAGGTGTATCGACATAAACTCTTAAAAACCAATCTTTTCCTTCTTTTAAAAATTCAACATCTACTAATTCCAACTCGAGTTCGTTCACTATCGGACTGACGAGTTTTTCAACTTCTTCTGTAATTTTACTCATCATTACCCTCCCGAAATTTGATTGAAGCTTCTGGCTTGTAGCTATCATTTCCGTACAAACAACAGAAAAGAGCGGGAAGGCACCCACTCTTTTTACGCAAAACTTATAGCAAAAGTTGCTACAATTGTACCATTCATATACGATCATTGCAACTGTAATGCTTTTTAGTCTAAAACAGCGACAATTGATTTGTATCAGGCATTCCTTCGAGACAGCCTAAATTGTCCATATATTCTACAACAGTTTTAGACACTCTGCCCCTTTGCTGGAAATCTTCTTTTGATAAGAAAATGCCGTCTTTCCTTGCTTCAACAATCGTTTTTGCTACGTTTGTACCTAACGAAGGAATCGCATTGAAAGGAGGGATGAGCTGATTACCTTCGATAATGAATTTCGTTGCGTCCGATTTGTATAAATCAGGCTTCGCAAATGAAAAACCTCGTTCACACATTTCCAACGATATTTCAAGTACAGTCAATAAGCTTTTCTCTTTTGGTGATGCTTCAAGTCCTTTATCGTTGATCTCTTTAATTTTCGCCCTGATGGATGCAGAACCGTTCGTCATCGTCACCAAATCAAAATCAGTCGCTCTGACCGAAAAATAAGCCGCATAATACATGATCGGATAATGCACTTTGAAATAGGCAATCCTCAATGCCATAAGTACATATGCAGCAGCATGGGCTTTCGGGAACATGTACTTAATCTTTTTACATGAATCGATATACCATGCAGGTACGTTATTCGCTTTCATTTCCTCTTCAAATTCAGGCGTCAAACCTTTTCCTTTCCGCACAGACTCCATAATCTTAAACGCGATTGCTGGCTTGAGCCCTTGATAAATCAAATACACCATAATATCATCACGACAGCCAATAACATCCGACAGTTCACAAATCTTATTTTGAATCAGCTCTTGTGCGTTTCCAAGCCATACATCCGTTCCGTGTGACAATCCTGAAATTTGGATTAGCTCGGAAAATGTCGACGGTTTCGTTTCCTCTAACATTTGGCGTACGAAGCGAGTGCCGAATTCAGGTACGCCTAATGTCCCCGTCTTACAATCTATTTGTTCTTCCGTAACACCTAAAGATGAAGTCCCACTAAAGAGCGCCATAACACCTTCATCGTCAGGAGGAATTGTTTTTGGATCAATTCCTGATAAATCTTCCAACATTTTAATCATTGTCGGATCATCATGGCCTAATATATCCAATTTCAAAAGGTTGTTGTCGATTGAGTGAAAATCAAAATGAGTCGTCCTCCAACTTGAGTTGACATCATCCGCAGGGAACTGGATGGGTGAAAAATCAAAGATTTCCATATGATCTGGAACTACAATAATACCACCTGGGTGTTGTCCCGTATTGCGCTTCACGCCTGTGCAGCCTTGAACTAATCGATCGATTTCTGCGCCGCGCAAATGCAAATTATTATCGTTCATATAACCTCTCACATAACCATAGGCTGTTTTCTCTGCAACAGTCCCAATCGTACCCGCCCGATATACATAATCTTCACCGAAAAGAACTTTCGTATAATTATGAGCATGCGCTTGGTAATCACCGCTGAAATTCAAATCGATATCCGGCACTTTATCGCCGTCAAAACCGAGGAACGTTTCGAATGGAATGTCTTGTCCATCTTTTTTATACATCGTCCCACAAGATGGGCAAGCCTTGTTCGGCAAGTCAAAACCAGAACCGACGGAACCATCGTCAAAAAACTCCGATGTTTTGCATGATGGGCAAACGTAATGCGGCGGCATTGGATTAACTTCGGTAATTTCCATCATTGTAGCAACTAAAGATGAACCGACGGATCCCCTTGAACCAACTAAGTAGCCATCATCTAAAGATTTTTTTACTAACTTATGAGAGATAAGGTAAATAACCGCGAAACCATTATCGATAATTGATTTTAATTCTTTCTCCAATCTCGCTTCAATAATTTCCGGAAGCTGTTCACCGTAGATTGAACGTGCCATCGTATACGTTAAATTACGTACTTCGTCATCCGCCCCTTCGATTGCTGGCGTGTAAAGATCATCTTTAATAACTTTCACATCGCCGATTCGATCAGCAATCGCTTGCGGATTATCGATAACAATTTGTTGTGCGACTTCTTCGCCTAAAAATGAAAATTCCTCTAACATATCGTCTGTCGTCCTAAAATGGACAGCAGGCAATTGGTGGCGGTTCAATGGGTTAGCCCCACCTTGCGATCTGACAAGTACTTGACGATACATCGCATCCGTCTCGTCAATATAATGGACATTGCCAGTCGCACAAACCGGCAATCCGGTTTTCTTGCCTAATTTAATCATTTTACGCATAATATCTTCCAAATTCCATTCATCTCTCACTAGTTCCATTTCAATTAAGTGAGAATAAACTGGTTTTGGATGGAGTTCAAGATAATCATAAAACTTCGCAATTTCTTCGACTTCGTCGATCGATTTTTGCATTAATCCTTCAAACACTTCGCCTTTGTCACAGCCTGAACCAACTAATATGCCTTTCCGATGTTTGATGAGCAAGGATCTTGGAATTCTCGGAACTCTATAGAAATAGTCCATATGGGAGTATGACACTAATTTAAATAGATTTTTCAATCCTTCATCATCAGTTGCCAATAATGTACAGTGAGATGGTCTTGATCGCTTATACGCATCCCCTTCTCCGATATGGCGATTGAAATCATCCAACCATTCAATGCCCTTCTCCTTCGCATCTTTCATAAGCCTTACGAATAGGTGGGCTGTCGCCTCGGTATCATAAATCGCACGGTGATGCTGCGTTAACTCAATGTCAAATTTCTTCGCTAACGTATTCAATCTATGATTGCGCATCTCCGGATATAGGAATCTCGCCAATTCCAACGTATCAATTGTTGGATAGTTCCGATCATGTACACCCGCTCTTTTGCTCGCCTCATAGAAAAAGCCCATATCAAATGACGCATTATGTGCAACCATAATGGAGTCGCCAATAAATTCTTTAAAGTCCTTTATAACTTCAGATACTTCTGGCGCGTCTTTTACCATATCATCGGTTATCCCTGTCAATTCAGTCGTCGTTGAAGATAGCGGATGATGGGGATTAGCAAATCGCTCAAACCGCTCTTTGATTTCTCCATTAACTACTTTTACTGCTGCCAACTCAATGATCGTATCATACACCGCTGAAAGCCCAGTCGTCTCGACGTCAAACACGACAAAAGTATCTTCTTCCAGTTCTCGATGCTCTTCATCATAAACGATTGGAACACCATCATCGACTAAATTTGCCTCCATGCCAAATAACACTTTAATGCCATTTTTCTTCCCTGCAGCGTATGCTTCAGGGAAAGATTGCACATTTGCGTGATCGGTAATCGCAATTGCAGGGTGTCCCCATTTGGCAGCTTGTGCCACTAAAGCCGATGCAGAGGTAACCGCATCCATCTGGCTCATGTTTGTATGCGCATGAAGCTCAATTCTCTTTCGATCTTCCGGTGCTTTATCTTGCCTGATGATCGGCTTAACTTCCATAATGTCTTGTGCCATCATAATAAGATCTCTTACAAATGTATCATTTTGAATACTACCTCGCGCTTTCACCCACGCGCCCTTCTTCAATGTTTTCATAAGCTCTGCATCTTCGTTATCTCTTGAAAACATTTTCACTAAAATTGAATCTGTATAGTCGGTCACTTTTGCAGTCAGCAATGAGCGTCCACTTCTTAGCTCTCTTACTTCAACGTCAAATACATAACCTTCAATTGTCACTCTTCTCTCTTCATCCTGTATCGATTGAATGTCTATGATCTGTTCATCCGACTTAATCGGAATGCCTAAAACGAAACGCCGATCGCCAAGCTCTCCATTCTCTTTCTTTGTTTCTCGCTGTTGCAAGTTGGCAAGAGCCTGTTTTGCAAACTCTTCCTCTTCTGCTTGCCGCTGCGCTAAAAATGCGAGCCGTTCAGCTTCTTCTTGGTCGTTGTTATTTTCCGCGATCGAAAAATCGAAGGCAATTTGCGGGAATCCGAATGATTGGTACACTTCAGATAAAAGTTTTGCATATTTATTTTTTAATGTTTGTTGCTCAAAATCATTGGAACAGCTAAGGGTAACCTTCTCAGGTCCTGTCACCAAAGGTTTTTGACCTATTAATCTATCTCGAATAGGCGGTGACATATCCCTCAACTCTTCTATGACAAATGGCCAATAGCTTATAAATTGTTCTGCATCTAAACGATCCTCATTTGAGCTGATTTGAATTCGAACAGTTGCAATTGCGGCAAAAGCATCGTGTAACCTTTGGCGGAAAACTTTATAAACGTCGTAAGGCAAAGGACGTTGCAATTTAATGGTGAATAGCCAAAGACGCGATTTCCGATGCACATCGACCCGTTCTAATGTTCCTTGCTCAAAATGGATGACATGTTGATCGTCCGTCAATTCAATTTGCTGCAAAAGTGTCAATAATTTCATTTTATCATCCATGATGATCCCCCTGTTCTAACAGTGAAAAGAAGGGAAAAGGCAACTTCATTAGCCCTTCCCCTGCGCTTTTTTTAATGAATGAAGAAGAGTCCTTTTACCTTATTCCCGGAAATAAGATTGCAGCTTTTCCGTAATTTCTTCCTTTTGCCACTCGACTGTTTCACCAGTATCTCTGAATTTCACTTCGATCATTCCTTCAGAAGCCCGTTTCCCAACGACTAATCGAATTGGCAACCCGATTAGGTCAGCGTCACTGAACTTTACACCGGCCCGCTCATCGCGGTCATCGTGCAAAAGATTGTATCGATATGAAGTTAATAGATGGTATAACTCTTCGGATAACTGTTTTTGTACTTCATCATTCATATTAATCGTCAATAGATGTATATCATACGGCGCAAGTTTTTTCGGCCATTTAATGCCGTTCGCATCATTGAATTGTTCAACAAGAGCTGAAAATATGCGAGAAATGTAGATTCGATAAGAACCAGTCACGAAAGGCTGTTCTTTTCCTTCTTCATTTACATATGAAGCATTCAATGCTTCACTATAAATCGTTCCTAATTTCGAAACACGCCCTACGTCGATGCCTTTGGCAAATCGAATTGTTCCTTTTCCATCAGGAGAAGGGTCACCCTCTTGAATAATCCTTAAATCTGCATATTGATCTACCGCATAATCACGTTCTGCATTGACATTTACCAAGTGGACATCATTTATGTTTGCGCCACAAATTCCATTAACGATTGAAGCAACAGCATTGTCTGCATATACTTTCAAATCTATCGGCAATTTCACTGGACCAATGGAACCGACATTGCATGAGAGAATCGTTGCTACCTCTTCTTCGGAAGCCATTTCAATTTTGCTTGAACTGACTACGCTACGCAACTTTTCCATATTAAGCTCATGGTCGCCCCGGATTAAAACAGCTACTAATCCATCCTCCGTTTTGACGATGAGCGTCTTAATAATTTTTGAGGACGGTACATTTAAAAATGCAGCAACTTCTTTAATCGTCCGTAAATCTTTCGTGTCGACCTGTTCAATCTCTTTTTGGAGCTCTGTCGATTTTTTGTAGTCAATGTTTACTTCAGCGGTTTCAATAGTAGCAGCGTAAGATGATGAATCGCTATATGCGATAATTTCTTCCCCCGCATCCGATATAGAGAAAAATTGATGCACAGGTTCCTGATTCATCCCATCACCTAAGGATACCACTTCTCGAACTTGCAAATTTAGCCTTGCAAATATATTGGCATATGCTTGTCTCATCTCATCATATTTCATTTGCAAGCTTTCATTAGAAGT
Organism: Sporosarcina sp. USHLN248; assembly: GCF_037144575.1. NCBI lineage: Bacteria > Bacillati > Bacillota > Bacilli > Caryophanales > Caryophanaceae > Sporosarcina > Sporosarcina sp. USHLN248. Next base: position 58,187 of record NZ_JBBCZC010000004.1, on the reverse strand, counting down.
ATGGAACGAGTATGCATCTTTCACAATGTCTTCCCTGCTTCGCAATAAACCGTGTCGTGGGCGTTGTTCATCAATAAATTTGGAAGCAATCTGAAATACTGTTAAAGGCAATTTCTTATAAGAATTCACTTCAGCAGATATAAGCGAGGTGATTAACTCTTCCTGCGATGGACCAACTGCGAATTGCCTTCCATTATGATCTTGCACTTTAAAAAGTTCTTTTTCCGAAGTTGACCATCTTCCTGTCTGCTCCAACAAAGAAGATGATTGCATAATCGGCATTGCCAATTCAACCGCTTCTAATTTTTCCATTTCTTCCTGAATAACCGCTTCAATTTTACGAATTACCTTTTTCGCCAATGGAAGAAGATGATAAATACCACTTGCATGTTGCCGTATGTATCCTGCCCTTAACAAAAGCTGATGGGAAGCAATTTCAGTATCTGTAGGCGTTTCTCTCATAGTAGGTATAAATGTTTTTGATTGTTTCATTTATATTACCACCTCGTTTTCAAACACATTTTCTCTACTGAAAATGAGAATGGCACCATGAATCTTTTCGTCCGATAAGAAGTCAGGTGCCATTCCATATTGTGCTAAAAGAAAAATCTTTGGATGTCATTCCAAGTTACAACAACCATTAGCACCATTAATAACATAATGCCGACAAAGTGAATCATGCCTTCTTTCTGCTTATCGACCGGTTTCCCTCGGATTGCTTCAAAGAGGAAGAAGAGTAACCTACCGCCGTCTAATGCAGGCAAAGGAAGTAAATTCATAATCCCTAAGTTGATGCTAAGCATTGCTGCCCAATTCATTAGTGTAAAGATGCCAAATTGTGCAACTTCCTCAGTTGCTTTGTAAATACCGACCGGTCCACTTAATGCATCGATTGTAAATTGACCGGTTACAAGCATTCCCAATAATTCGAAGATCCTCTTGATCCACGTATACGTCTCTTGTGCCCCGAATACGACAGCTTTCAACGCATTTTTTTCCACCGGGCTCGTATATTCTACTCCAATTTGACCATACTTGTGCCCCGCTTCTTTAAGCGTGTCGGGTGTGACAAGCAATGTTACAAGCTCTCCGTCACGCTCCACTTTCATTTGAAGCTGTTCACCGGGGTGATCTTTAATTATGTCAGAGAACTCGGTCCAAGACTCGATTGACTCGCCATCCACTTCCTTAACAAAATCGCCGTTTTCCATTCCAGCCTCATAAGCCGGCCGATCATCCAATACCTTAGTAATGATTGGCTCGTTTGTAGGCACTCCATGTAACAGGCCGATCGCCAGGAAAATGAAAAATGCTAAGATGAAGTTGAATAAAGGTCCCGCAAAAATCGTCATCGCACGGCTGCCCAACGGTTTCGAATCAAATTGCCGGTCATAAGGAGCAATTAATGTTTCCTGCCCCTTCTCATTGACGATCGCATCCCTAGCGATATTGAAGCGAACGATCTTTCCTTCTTCATCATAGCCTTCAATAAAGAGCTTTCTGCTCAAATCCGCTTTCTCCACTTCCAAGAATAAGACATTCGGATTGTTCACATTGCGGTTTAAGTAGATTTTCTCCACTTCATCTTCCTCGTTCAGTATGATACCGACGCGATAGCCAGGTTGCAGCTCAACTGTATCAAAATCCTCTCCTGCCATTCGGACGTAACCGCCTAAAGGCAAAATACGGATTGTGTATAAAGTTTCCCCTTTTCGGAGAGATAAAATTTTCGGTCCGAATCCAATTGCGAATTCCCTCACTAAGATACCAGCCTTTTTCGCGAATAAGAAATGCCCTAATTCATGAAAAAAGACAAGAGAACCGAAAATGATAATAAACGCGATAACGGTTTCCATCAAAAACCACCTCAACTGGCCAACTTAGCCGTTTTATCAAATAATTTATTTTACCATATCATATACCTTTTGACGAGTATTCGAATCCGCTTCCAAAACCGCTTCCAAAGTCGGCGCATTAATCGACTGGTGTTCATTCATCATTCGCTCGACAATTTCTTCGATTTGCAGAAACGGGATGGCACCTTTCATAAACAAATGCACGGCTATTTCATTTGCCGCATTCATCACTGCAGGCATCGTTCCGCCCTCTTTTCCTGCTTCATAAGCTAATGATAACGCTTTATAACGATCAAAATCCATCTTTTCAAAATGCAATGCCCCTATTTCCTCCAAGCGAAGAGGCTTCGGTTGCTGCATTGGAATTCTATCTGGATAAGTCATTGCATATTGAATTGGCACTCGCATATCGGGTGAGCCTAATTGAGCCATTACACTCGTGTCCTCAAACTCAACCATCGAATGAATAATGCTTTCCTTATGAAGGACACAGTCAATTTTATCAAAAGGCATTTGAAATAGATGATGCGCTTCAATCACTTCAAGCCCTTTGTTCATCATTGTTGCAGAATCGATGGTCAATTTATTGCCCATCGACCAATTCGGATGAGCCAATGCCTGTTCGACCGTTACATTGTTTAATTCACTCCTCGTTAAATGACGGAAACTTCCGCCTGAAGCAGTGAGTAGCAAGCGCGAAATTCTTTTCGGGTTTTCCCCGTTCAACGCCTGAAACAAAGCGGAGTGTTCACTATCGACAGGTACTATTGGCACTTCATGGTGTCGGGCTTCCTGCATAACAATTTCACCTGCCGCCACCAACGTTTCCTTATTGGCAATTGCGATCGGAATACCTGCTCGGATAGCATGCAATGTCGGCTCTAGTCCAACGCTGCCAATAACAGCATTAATGAGTAGATCAGCACCTGCATGGGCAGCTACTTCAATTAGCCCTTCCTTGCCATAATAAAATTGAGTGGCTGGAAATTCAGTCGACAATACTTGAGCATCAGATTGGTTCATTACCGATACGATTAATGGATGATGATGAGTGATAATTTTTCTGATAGCATCAATATTTGTACCTGCAGAGCAAGCGATCAATTTGAATCGTTCTGGATTTGATTGAAGTATATCCAATGTCTGGGTGCCAATCGAGCCTGTGGCACCTAACAGACTTATTTTCTTTGTCATATATCCATTGACTTCCTTTCAACCTTTCCTATACTTCGTAAGGCTTGGCCAATTGTCATCCTACTTGTACAGGAGGCTTTAAATAAATTCTGCAAGGATTTAACCCCCGGTTTGATCCGAGAATTTTTTTGCATTCATACTACAGCATATCAAAGAGTGGACAAAAGTTACATCATCCTACAAATTGCAGAAAATGAAGGAGTGGCAACACAAATAGAAGGCTATCAAAGCGGTCTAAAATGCCGCCATGTCCTGGCAGTAATGTTCCGGAGTCTTTTACGTCAAAATGCCTTTTTAGAGCCGATTCAACTAAGTCTCCAAGCTGCCCGACAATCGATGCGATGATTGTTACGACAAATAGCAGCCAAATGGACGAAGCAACCGGATAAAAGAGTTGGAACACAATCGCAAATACGACAGCATAAAGAATTCCCCCGACAAAACCTTCAACCGTTTTGTTCGGAGAAATTTCAGGCCATAATTTCCTCTTTCCGATCTTTCTGCCTGTAAAATAGGCTCCAGAATCAGTTGCCCATATGACAAGCAATGCATAAAACACATATTCAAAACCATAAATACGGGTCTCTATGAAGTAATAGAAGCCGATGCCGACATATAATGCGCTAAGTGCCATGAAGGCAGCATGCTCAAATGTAAATTGATTTTTAGAGATGACAGTATAAATTAATAAGATCAATATAAGTGCAAACGCCATTTCAATTTTCGAAAAATGAATCGCTTCCTCAACTGTCGTTGCCCATTTGGCAGGCAAGAGCAATACGATTAGTGCAATCCAAGTGATGATCCCTTCTACAGAAAAGAGGGATATGTTTTTCATTCGTAATAATTCATATAATCCTACTGATGCAATTGCATAAATAGCTATTGTGAACGGCAATCCGCCAATGATGACTAACGGGAAAAAGATTGCCAATGCTACGACTGCTGTAATGATTCTCTGTTTCACTATAGTTTTTCTCCTTCTACATTACCGAAGCGCCGGCTACGCATCTGAAACTCTTCAATCGCCCCTACCATGCAATCTTCATCGAAATCTGGCCATAATACATCAACAAACGAAAACTCTGTATAGGCGAGCTGCCAAAGCATAAAGTTCGACAATCGCACTTCTCCGCTCGTTCGTATGAGTAAGTCTGGTTCTGGTAAATGAGCAGTCATCAAATGTGCTTCAATCATAGACTCATCAATATCTTCTATCGAAATTTTCTTCTCAACCGCTAATTTAGCAATTTCTTTTACAGTGTTGACGATTTCGAGGCGGCTGCCGTAATTCATGGCGAAGTTCAAAATGAGGCCGTCATTTCGGGATGTCGCTTCTACAGCTTTTTGTATTGATTCCTTCGTGTGTTCCGGTAACGCATCATAATTTCCGATCATTTCCACTTTTACATTCCGCTCGATCAATTCGGGCAAATACGTGCTTAGAAATTCTCCGGGCAGTTTCATGAGGAAATCGATTTCCATTTTTGGTCTTTTCCAATTTTCCGTTGAGAACGCGTATAGTGTCAGTACTTTTATGCCAAGATCGTTTGCAATCCTCGTTATTTTCCGGACTGTTTTCATGCCTTCATGATGTCCCGCAATTCGTGGCAAGCTTCTCTGCCTTGCCCATCTACCATTCCCATCCATAATAATGGCGACGTGTGAAGGTACTTGTTTGCTTTTGACAGATTGTACTCTGTCAGAAAGTGATGTTTCTGTCTCTGCAGTTTTTTTCCTTAACAGTTTTTCTAACATTCGGTTTCCTCCACTCGCCTGCTTTTTTGAGCAAGTACCTAATCTATCGTATCAAATCGTTCAATAAATTTCATTCAAAATAACTGTGCTTTTGCATGTTCTCTTCTAAACTATGCTGTGGCAAAATAAATATTATCCATTTATCCGTTTGAATTCATTAGCCTCAACGGATTATATCGTGTTCATGCCTATTTATTACCGTTTTTTATTCGATAAAAAAAGCGTCCTGAAAGTAGGACGCTCGCTCATATGAAAAGTTCTTCAATCAGATTTCCATAATTTCATTTTCTTTTTCTTTTGCGACTTCATCAATTTTTTCAATGAAAGAATCCGTTAATTTTTGGATTTCTTCTCCTCCACGACGCAATTCATCTTCTGTGATTTCACTGTTTTTTTCAAGTTTCTTCAATTCATCATTTGCATCACGGCGTATGTTGCGGATAGCGACCTTTGAATCTTCAGCTTCCTTTTTCACTTGTTTCACAAGCTCTTTACGACGCTCTTCTGTCAACGCAGGAACTGCCAGACGAATGACAGACCCATCATTTGAAGGTGTAATTCCGATATCTGATTTCAATATCGCTTTTTCGATATCGCCTAATGTTGTTTTGTCATAAGGTTGCACAACTAACAACCGTGGTTCAGGAACCGAAATTCCTGCCATTTGGTTTAACGGCGTAGGCGCTCCGTAATAAAGGACGGAAATTCTATCCAACAAAGAAGCATTCGCACGTCCTGCGCGAATTGAAGCCAACTCTCTCGTTAACGCTCCAACCGCTTTCTCCATTTTGTCTTTTGTTTGATCCAATACTGCTTTCGGCATTTACCCATTCCTCCTGACAACCGTACCAATCGGTTCTCCTAATACGGCTTTCTTAATATTTCCTTTATCCATAATCGAGAATACTACGAGAGGGATGTCATTGTCCATACATAGGGTTGAAGCAGTTGAATCCATAACCTCAAGTCCTTGGCTGATCACATCGATATAAGTGAGTTCAGTATATTTCACTGCAGATTCATCTTTCATTGGATCTGCTGAATATACACCATCAACGTTGTTTTTCGCCATTAAGATGACGTCTGCCTCAATTTCAGCTGCACGTAAAGCGGCAGTCGTATCTGTAGAGAAGTACGGATTCCCCGTTCCAGCAGCAAAAATGACAACGCGTTTCTTTTCAAGATGCCTGATCGCCTTACGACGGATATAAGGTTCTGCAACTTGACGCATATCAATTGAAGAGGAAACCCGCGTTTCGACTTCCAATTTTTCAAGTGCGTCTTGCAGTGCCAATGAATTCATAACAGTGGCAAGCATACCCATATAATCCGCAGTTGTTCGATCCATGCCCATCTCACTACCGATTTTTCCTCGCCAAATGTTACCGCCACCGACAACGACAGCGACTTCTACACCTAAATCTGTCACTTCTTTAATTTGAGCTGCCACAGATTTAATAATTTCTGGTGATAAGCCAAATCCTTTATCGCCGGCAAGTGCTTCACCACTAAGTTTCAAAACGATTCTTTCATATTTTGGGACGCTCATATGTACCCTCCATCCACTATTTTCTCGAAAAATAGGGAACACAATGCTGTGTCCCCTACTTTTTTATTATCTCTTATAGTTGAAATTAGTTGCCTTTAACTTGGCTCATAACTTCATCCGCAAAGTTATCTTCGCGCTTTTCAATTCCTTCTCCGACTTCGTAGCGCACAAAATCTTTCAAAGTGCCGCCAGTTGATTTAACGAAATCACGAACTTTTTGATCGGAGTTTTTAACGAATGCTTGGTCAAGTACACAGATTTCCTCAAAATATTTTCCAAGGCGTCCTTCAACCATTTTCGCAACGATATTTTCTGGCTTGCCTTCATTTAAAGCTTGCTCAGTCAATACGCGGCGCTCATGTTCTACTTCTTCAGCTGAAACTTGGTCGCGTGAAATGTATTTAGGGTTCAAAGCTGCGATGTGCATTGCCACGTCTTTAGCAGCGTCTGCATCTGTTGTTCCTTCAAGGACAGTTAACACTGCGATGCGTCCGCCCATATGAAGATAAGGACCGAATGCATCGTTATCCGTTTTAGTTTTCACTTCAAAACGGCGAAGTGTAATCTTTTCTCCGATTTTAGCTACTGCGTTTGAAATATGGTCAGCAACTGTTAAACCGTTGGACATTTTGGACTCGTTTGCTTCTTCAATCGTCGCAGGTTTAACTGCTAGAAGATGTTCACCAAGTTCTTTAACAAGTGTTTGGAAGCCTTCGTTTTTCGCAACGAAGTCTGTTTCTGCATTCACTTCGAAGATTACAGCATTGTTGCCGTCAACGATGATGCTTGTAGTTCCTTCTGCTGCAATGCGGTCGGCTTTTTTAGCAGCGCTTGAAAGTCCTTTTTCACGTAGGAAGTCAATTGCCGCTTCCATGTCTCCATTTACTTCAGTAAGTGCTTTTTTGCAGTCCATCATGCCTGCACCTGTTTTTTCACGCAATTCTTTTACCATTTGTGCTGTAATTGCCATTTACTATTCCTCCTGTTTGAGTATCATTTACGACAATTCTTTAAAAAAGACGATAAGGGGGTTGGCCGCTTATCGTCTGTTCATTTGCTCTTACTCTGCAGTTACCGTTTCAGCTTCTTCTTCAGAAACCTCTTCGTCAGCGCCTTGTCTAGATTCGATTAAAGCATCAGCCATTTTGCTAGTCAATAGACGGACTGCACGGATTGCATCGTCGTTAGCAGGGATTACATAGTCGATTTCGTCAGGATCACAGTTTGTGTCAACAATTCCAACGAGTGGAATGTTCAATTTGATTGCTTCTGCAACTGCGATACGCTCTTTGCGTGGGTCAACAACGAAAATGACATCCGGCAATGATTTCATATCACGGATACCGCCAAGGAATTTAACGAGGCGTTCGTGTTCTTTTCTTAGTTCAGAAACTTCTTTTTTAGGAAGTACGTCAAATGTACCGTCCTCTTCCATCGTTTCGATTTGTTTCATACGTGCAACACGTTTTTGAATTGTACCGAAGTTTGTAAGTGTACCACCAAGCCAACGTTGGTTGATGTAGTACATACCAGCGCGTTCAGCTTCTTCTTTGATCGCTTCTTGCGCTTGCTTTTTAGTACCAACAAATAGTACTTTTCCGCCTTCCGCACCAACTTGGCGCATGAAGTCGTATGCTTCTTCAAGTTTTTTCACCGTCTTTTGAAGATCGATGATATAGATGCCGTTACGCTCCACGAAAATATATTTTTTCATTTTCGGGTTCCAACGACGTGTTTGGTGACCGAAATGTACACCTGCTTCAAGCAGCTGTTTCATTGAGATTACTGACATTTTTCTTCCTCCTATTTGGTTAGATTCCTCCGCATGCTTCATCCGATAAAGCGACCTGACGGCACCTTCTCCATCGTCCGCATACGTGTGTATTAACACCATTTGATAATATAACATAAGTAATTATTGAATGCAACTGACTTTACCGAAACTTTAACAACAGCTCAACGTATGTCTTGCCTTTCCCTAATTGCTTTGCAATCTCTTCAACAGACATTCCTTGTTGTTGCATTGAAAACGCTAGAGATCGGTCGTCCATCTCGATCGGTTCGGCTGCAGTTTCCTGAACCGGATCCTCCACAGCCTTATCAGTTTCCGTCTTTTTTGCGGAAATAGGCATACTTTGATAGGATTTCAAAGCCATTTTCACAGGGATTTTCGGAGACTTCAACACAAAATCACTTTCCGCTTGTGCCACTATTTTATCAGTATTGCTTTCTTTCATAGTATCCCCTTGACTGCCTGCATGATAAACATCGTCTTTTTGTTGGCGTTCTTCAATAATTTTTATAAGGCGCTCATTTTCATCTTTCATTTCCGTCAAATAAGCTCCGATGGCATTATCCATCTCTTCCATAAGCTTCTGCTGCTTCATCTCCAAATTGTTGAACTTCGACACTTTCACATAAAGCAATGCGATAATGTAAAAAGCGATCATATTCAATAAAAATAGAAACACTAAAAAAATGGTTTGCATGTCATTACCCCGTAAAATCGACGAACGAACCTTTGTAAGGGTGGATCGTCTTCATTTCCTCTTCTTGTTTTCGCTTTTCATTTTGCTTTTGCTCATTTTGTTGCTGATCATTTTTACGATCCGGATTTGTTTTCGCGTACTCTTCCGTTTCCATGACACTTTCCTTCATTTTTTCCGCACGCTTTTCTGTCAATGCATTCGCTAAATCTTGATTCAACTGTGATTGTTGCTGTTTTTGCTCAGCTACCTTGCCAGCTTCGAACGTTTTTGGTATTGCAATTTGCAGTTCTATACTTTTTAAGCTCATAGAATCCCTCCATCGACGATTTCAGGCAATAGCAGTTTACGAAGTTTAAAAAGCGCTTTCGAATGAATTTGTGAAATCCGTGAAGTTGACAACTCCAATATTTCACCGATTTCTGTTAATGTCATTTCATCCGTATAAAAAAGATTCAGTACAAGTTGCTCGTTTTCGTTCAGGGTTTTAATTTTTTCGGATAATTCTCCGACTAACTCACCCATCATCATTTGCTGTTCAGGCGTCCGCTCGTTTTCATCTTTAATGAGAAAAGATTTATGTCCATCCTCTTCATCATCATGCATGCGCTCATCCATCGACAAAACATTGGAGAAATATTGCTCATGGACGGTTTGATAAACGTCATCTACCGTCATTCCAACGTGTTCTGCAATTTCCTCAGGGGTTGCATGGCGCAGCAAAGTTTGTTCTAATTTATTAATTTCCTCTTCAAGCTTTTTTGTTCTCTCGCGTGAAGAGCGCGGGAGCCAATCTTCCCTTCTTAAACCATCAATAATTGAACCTCTAATACGGAAAGAGGCATATGTATCAAACTTCAAATCCCTTTTCGGATCGAATTTTGTCAACGCATCAAATAAGCCTTGCAGCCCTAAACTCATAATGTCATCTCTTGACACATTGCGGGGTAAGCCTGAGCTGATTCGTTGTACATGGTAATTGACGAGAGGAGTATATTTTCGGACGAGCATATCGCCGGCATCGGAATCTCTATCCTTCAGCCAAAGTTCCCAACATGCTTCTTCTTCCGTCAAATCCTGTTTGGACATCGAATCCCTCACTTTCCATATGAATATAGTTCAATCTTTTACTTTTCATTGATTACTATTATAGCAAAAAATTATGAAAAAAAGCGACTGAATCGGTCAGCCGCTTCCTTATTTTATCGTATTCATAGCCGCAAGCCTACAAGTATGGAATTCATAGGTTATTGGCAATAAATCCGGATTTTAAGTGCAGAGATTTACTTTTTTATATATCTTTCGTTCCGGCATTGACAGTTCGGATATTCAATTTGCTTGTTTCCGGATCAAATTCAATTGTTCTTCCACTCGATCCGCCGGTATCTTCCGCAACAATCGGAATCGACAGCCTTTTCAATTCGTTTTTCACTGCTTCCACATTTCTAGGTCCAATTCGAATTGTATCATTTGAACCAAACTGGAACATTTGAGCGCCGCCAGCAATTTTCGCTTTTAAAGACATTGGCCTGGCGCCTTCTGCCTTCAATGCCTCCATAAGCGCATAAATTCCGGTGTCAGCAAACTTGGCTACGTTCAATTGATCCGATTTTCCTAATTTGGAATCAGGCAACATTACATGCAATAACCCGGCAATTTTTCTAACTTCATCATATAGCACTACCCCTACGCACGAACCAAGCCCAGATGTTCGAATGCAGTCAGGAGATTTAACTACGTTCATGTCTGCGATGCCTACCCTAACAACCGTTTTAAGCGCTGTCATACTACATAACACCTAATGATCGGAAAATAGTTATATAGGAAGGCGGGTCAGGCAGTAGGAAGAAGTGGCCGTCAACACTTGAAGAACCATCTTCATTGTCCTCATTAATGCGCGTATCAATTACGATCACTTCATCACTGTAATGGGACACTTCAATCAGTCCAAAACTGACGATCGCGCCTACCATATCAACACTCAAAGATGGGACAGTCGGGTAGATATTCAGTTTTGTAAAATCTGAAAGAGACGACAAATAAGAACCCGATAAAATATTGCCTAATTCTTGCATAGCCGAAACACCCATTTCAGGGATCGGGTTTGCACCGAAATCGAACGAAGGATCCCCAATCATGCGTTGAATGAATTCATTTGCAGACTCGATTGGCAAGACAAAAAACATGCTGCCTGATAAATCACCTTCAATGCGGAGAAAAATTCCAGCGACAATTTTTTCAGGCCCCCCTGCCAATTCAAACATTTCATCGAATGAAACAAGGCGGACATTCGGTACTAACATTTCGATTTTTCGATCCAATAATTGAGATAGGGAGGTAGCCGCATGGGCAGCCCCAATATTCCCTATCTCTTTTAGCACATCTAAATGCATGTCCGTAATCTGGTTATCAGAACTCATCTGCAATCACTCGTTTTACTGGCTGCAATACTTTATCTAAATTGAGCATAACTAATAATCGTTTATCAACTTTCGCAACGCCAGCAATGAATTCAGACTCAATCGAATCAACGACTTCAGGTTGAGGTTCGATCGCGGATACGGGTATGTCAATGACATCATTGGCTGCATCAACGATTAAGCCTACTTCGAACTCTAAGAGTGACACTATAATAATTCGGCTGCTATCATCCATTTGTTTTGGTTCCATGCCGAAGCGATCGCGAAGGTCGACAATCGGTGTGACGACCCCCCGTAAATTGATGACGCCTTTCACATAGGATGGTGTTTTCGGAACTCTTGTAACTGAAATCAGCTTCTCAATCGATTCAACCACATCGACTTCAATCGCATATTCTTTTTCCATCAGCTGGAATATGATTACTTTCATTTCTTCACGTCCAACTAATTCTTTCAACTCAGCCATGTTTTCTCCTCCTACCTATTTGATTAGTGAATTGCAATCTACGATGAGTGCAACTTGGCCGTTCCCAAGAATTGTGGCGCCGGAAATCGCGAATACACTTTGCAAGTAATTTCCTAATGATTTTAAGACAATTTCCTGCTGTCCGATAAATGAATCGACAACGAGTCCCGCCAACTTATCTCCTTTACGGACGATGACGACAGATTGGAATTCATCGTTTTCGTCTTCTCCCTGCTCTTCCATTTCGAAAATATCTTTCAAATATACGAGCGGCACAATGCTACCCCTGAAATCGATCACTTTTTGGTTATGCGCATTTAAAATATCCGTCTTTTGAATAATTGCTGTTTCAATAATGGACGATAAAGGAATTGCGTAAATATCTTTTTCCAAATTGACAAGCATAACAGAAATAATAGAAAGCGTTAATGGCAGCTGAACTTGGAATAGAGAACCTTGCCCTTCTTTTGAGTCAATCGTAATATATCCACCGAGCGATTCGATCGTGCTTTTTACGACATCCAGTCCAACACCGCGCCCTGAAACGTCTGTAATTTTTTCGGCAGTAGAGAATCCGGATGCTAAAATGAGTTCAGCGACTTGCTTATCAGTTAATGTATCGGCAATTTCTTCCGTCACAATTCCTCTTTCAATCGCCTTTTTCAATACCCGTTCACGGTTGACTCCTGCCCCATCATCTTCCAATTCAATGAAAACGTGGTTACCCGAATGGTAAGCGCGAAGTGAAACGGTACCCTCTTCCGGCTTCCCTTTTGCCAACCTTTCCTCTGGGCTTTCAATACCATGATCAAGTGCATTTCGGATCAAATGAACGAGTGGATCGCCGATCTCATCAATAACTGTACGATCCAACTCTGTTTCAGCACCGATTATTTCAAGATTAATTTTCTTATTTAGATCCCTCGCAAGTTGGCGAACCATTTTCGGAAATCTATTGAACACCGTCTCTACAGGAATCATGCGCATGTTTAAAATGATATTTTGCAAATCTCCGGATACGCGTGTCATTCTTTCTACTGTTTCATTTAAATCTGGGTTATGTAACTCACTTGCTATCGATTGCAATCTACCTCTATCAATTACTAGCTCTTCGAATAGATTCATAAGAACATCAAGGCGATCGATATTAACGCGAATCGTTTTATTGCCGCTTGAAGCAACTGACGTACGCTTGCCTTTTTGAGGAACGCTATCTTTTTTTCCTTTGTCCTCCTCAAGAGGTTTATGACTTGCAGGAACTTTCGAAAGTTCATCCTCTTTCGCACGTTTGTTTTTTAGCAACGTTGCTCCTGTAATTGCCTTCACATCCACCTTTGCAACTTCAGAAACTTTCATCACTTTTGCTTGTAAAGTGTCCGCTTCCTCTTTCGTCAATAATACGACAGTGAATTTTTCGTCAAACTCTTCGTTTTCAAGCTGTTCGACTTTCGGTGCCGTTTTAATGATTTCTCCGGACTTTTCCAAGATTTCGAACACCATAAATACACGTGCAGCTTTTAAAAGACAGTCTTCTCGTAATTCAACATTAATTTCATAAGCATTGAAGCCCGACTCTTGTGATTGACTAATTACCGTCATTTCATAATCGTCATAGTCAAGAGAAGAAGCAGAGGATTCTTCTGTATTTTGCTCCCCTTCTGCTGCAATTGTGGCAGCTGTTTCTTGTTGCGGTAAACTGATTGAAGTGTTACCAGCTTCTATTTCATTTAACGTTTGAACTAAAGCTTGTACATCTTTTTTTCCAGTTCCGCCTGCTTCAATGTCCATCACCATTTCTTCCAAGTAATCGACAGCTTTGAATACAACATCCAAAATTTCTGTCGTGACCCGTATTTTCGCATTTCGAATCGCGTCTAAAACGTTTTCCATTTTATGTGTCAAATCGGCGATATCTTCATAGCCCATCGTTGCAGACATACCTTTTAACGTATGTGCGGATCTGAAGATTTCATTGACGATCGCTAAATCATCGGGGTTATTTTCCAATTCCAATAAATGCTCATTGCAAGATTGGAGATGTTCTTTACTTTCATCCAAAAACATTTCCAAATACTGATTCGTTTCCATCCTGCGGTGCCCCCTTTACCCTAATAAGATTTCCATAATAGTTGGTGCTATATTTTGTAAATCGACGACTTCATCAGCAAGGCCTGCATCCTTGATCGCTTTCGGCATACCGTAAACGACTGAAGTCTGTTCTGACTCGGCAATCGTTACTGTTGTACAGGAAGCTTGTAATTTACGCATCCCATCTCTCCCGTCATGACCCATGCCTGTCATTATAGCTGTAACATACTGTAAGTCTTGTTTTAATGCGGCTGATTCCAAAAGCACATCGACAGAAGGCCTATGTCCCATCCTCGGCGGTTCAGATGGATCTAAACGAACCTTATAACCAATCCCACTTTTTTCAAATTTTAAATGTATGCCACCTGGTGCTATATAAGCGACGCCATTCAAAAGCTCTTCTCCATCTTCAGCTTCTTTAATGCGCAGAGCACTCATGCCATTGAGCCGTTCCGCTAAAGACTTCGTAAAGTTAGGCGGCATATGCTGAACAATTAAGATCGGTGCGGGAATATTAGCAGGTAAGCTCGTAAGCACTTCTTGTAGTGCTCGAGGCCCCCCTGTCGATGTACCTATTATAACAAAAGAACGCTGTGATTTGGAAATCTTTTTGTGAACAGCTCGAGGAGATGGCAAGTCTTTATTCAACGGCTGAATAGAAGATTGTTCAGGTGCTGTTGTAGTTGATTGAAGGATAGGTTTCCTTACAATGTCTCTTCTTATCAATCGATCTACCCGGACTTTAGAAGCAGCATAAACTTTTTCTACGATCTCTTTTTCAACTTCCCCTAAATTTAATGAAATGGGACCACCAGGTTTAGCAACAAAATCGACTGCGCCATATTCGATAGCAGTAATCGTGTTTGCTGCTCCAATTTCAGTCGTGCTTGATAGCATGACAATTGGTGTCGGATAATGATCCATAATTTCCTTTAAAGCCTCAAGACCGTTCATTAATGGCATCTCTATATCCATTGTAATAACGTCAGGCTTCATCGTTTGCACTTTTGAAAGCGCATCTTTCCCATTGCGGGCAGTTCCGATTACAGTTAGATTCGGATGTTTTGACAACATATCCGAAATCAGTTTACGCATAAATGCCGAATCATCGACTACTAAAACTTTCTTTTCACTGTTTTCGTTCAATTCACCCACGTCCTTTCGAGAAAATGCTTTTCAATTTACTTAAGAATCCTATAGGTCGATCATCCACACCATTTGGGTCTGATTGGACAAATTTATCCGCTATTACGACCATTTTTTTTGAAATCGGAGCGTTAGGATATTGGAGCAAAAATGGCTTTTGGGATAAAACTGCCTGATGTACGGCATCATCTTCTGGCAGAAATCCTAAAACGTTCGTTTCTTTATCTAAAAATTTCCGCATTGCAAATTGCAGTCGATTAACTGCGTCACTTCCATCGTCTGACCTAAATACCCGATTGCTGACAAGATGGAATTTTTTGTCTGGGTCTTTTAGGTAAATAAATTTCATCATCGAATATGCATCGGTAATGGAAGTCGGCTCTGTTGTCGAAATGACAATCACTTCATCCACCGCAATGATCAATTCAATTGAGCGTTGGGTAGCTCCGGCGCCCATATCAAAAAGAATGAAATCATATTCCGTTTGCAATTGCTCAAATGCTGTGATCAACCGTTCGAACATCGCTTCAGACCAATCTAATACCGTATCAAGTCCAGATCCTCCTGCAATGAAGGTCAGCCCTTCGTCTTCTTTATTGATCACTGATTCCAACGGTTGCTGTCCCATTAAATAATCTTTCATGCTATAACGAGGAGCGACCCCTAAAAGAATATGGATATTGCCCATTCCAATATCCATATCGATGACAATCACTTTTTTTCCCTTCAAACGAAGCGAATGGGCAAAATTTGTCGTGAAATTCGATTTCCCGACCCCACCTTTGCCACTGACAATAGCAATTGATCTTGCCAAACTGCCTTGCGCCTTTAACACTTTCAATCGGAGTGCTTCTGCCTGATCACGCATGAGCAACACCTGCCAATAGAAGGTCTATCATTTTTTCAAGCTCCGCTTCCGCAATATCCTCGGGAACCTCTTGACCATCCGTGTAATAGGCTGTTCCCATTTTATACTGTTGCATTAGGTTGAACATCGGTCCAACGGATCCCGTTTCATCAATTTTTGTAAATATGAATTTTTCAATCGGGAACGACTGAAATTGTTCTATGATCATTTTCATATCTTCTTCCTTCGACGTAACAGAAAGTACAAGGAACGACTCCATTTCCAAATCAAAATTAATGAGTTGTTTTAAGTCGTTTACAAACTTTTCTTCTTTATAATTCCTGCCTGCTGTGTCGATGAAAATCATATCCCGATCGCCTAAATTTTCAATCGCCGCAAGAAAATCCTCATGACTATATGCCACTTCGACAGGAGCTTGCAATAAGTTTGCATACGTCTTCAATTGCTCAATTGCAGCAATTCGATACGTATCAGTCGTTATAAAACCGATTTTCTTTTTATGCTCCAAAACCGATCTTGCAGCAATTTTAGCAATCGTTGTCGTTTTACCTACTCCTGTTGGCCCTAATACATTTATATATTTTTTAGTGAATGAAATGCCGCCAAAAGGAATATTTGTAAATTCCTTCAACAATAGTTCTTTAGCAATTTCTGCTTGTTCCTTCACTGTAAAATCCCTTTTTTCTTCCTTCATTTTCGTAAAAATCCCATCACCGATAGATAGCATCAGTGATTGGGATAGCTCTTGACGTTCCAATAGAGTAAGAAGTGGATTCATACTATCTGGATATTGACTAAAAGAAACGGATTGTTTCATTTCTTGAAGCATTTTTTTCATTTCTTCCATTTCATTTTTCAAATCAACAGAAGGCTTTACATTGTGTTCAACGACTTGTTGAATCGGCGCATAATGATCTTCTTTTTTGAATGGAGCAGGCTTCTCAACTGGTTCATCGTATCCAGCTAACACTTCAACTGATTGCTTTTTGAAAAAACCTAAAAAGCCTTTCGTCTTCACGACAGATGAGTTGAGGATGACCGCGTCATCCCCGAAATCCGCCCTCACCTTTTTCATTGCTTCCACCATCGTAGCTGCAGAGTATTTTTTCATTTTCATTAAATATCCACCACCCCGACACTTTGTACTTCGATAGAAGCCTCAAGTTCATTGTAAGAAAGAATAGGAATTTGAGGGAAATACCTTTCCGTAATTTGCCTTAAATACATTCGGATAGCAGGAGAACATAGAATGACAGGTGATTGTTCCATTAATGCTACCCTTTCAACTTCCCTTGCAATCGATTCAAGAATTTCTTGCGAATTGGCAGGATCGATCGATAAAAAATTTCCTTGTTCAGTCTGTTGGATATTGTCCGCAATCAATTTTTCGATTTTACCTGAAACAGTTAACACCTTTAGCGATTCACCGTTAGACGCGTAATGATTCGTAATTTGCCGAGCTAATGACTGGCGGACATATTCAGTTAACAGATCTACATCAGATGTATATTTTGAGTAATCGGCTAACGTTTCAAAAATAATAGGCAAATTTCGAATCGAAACATTTTCACTCAGCAATTTCGCCAATACTTTTTGAATTTCGCCAATAGAAAGAGGCGTAGGAGTCAGCTCGTCTACCAAGATCGGATACGTTTCATGCACATGGTCGATTAGTTGTTTCGTCTCTTGTCTGCCGAGCAATTCCGCAGCGTTGGCACGTATCACTTCAGTTAAATGAGTGGAAACGACACTCGGCGGATCCACTACAGTGTAGCCTAAGATTTCGGCATCCTCTTTCACGTCTTCCGTTATCCATTTTGCAGGCAGGCCAAAGGATGGCTCAACTGTATCAATGCCAACAATTGTATCATCGTCTGAAGGGCTCATTGCCAAGTAGTGATCTAAAAGCAACTCGCCTCTCGATAATTCATTTCCCTTTATCTTGATGCGATACTCATTCGGCTGCAATTGAATATTATCCCGTATTCTAACAACCGGTATGACTAACCCTAATTCCAGTGCCAACTGACGGCGAATCATGACAACCCGATCAAGCAAATCGCCGCCTTGTTGAGCATCTACTAACGGAATTAAACCGTAGCCGAATTCGAATTCTATCGGATCGACATTCAATAGATTAACGACATTCTCTGGGCTCTTCATTCCTTCTGATTCAACTTCTTCTTCCATTTCAAGCAACTCTTCCGGGTCTTCCACCGGTTTTTTGGACATAACATATGCACCGGCGGCAAGTGCTAGCGCGATTGGAATTGTTAAAATATCATTGATCGGAGTAAATAATCCTAAAAGGAAAACGGTTGCTGCAGCAACATACAATAACTTCGGTTGGCCTAATAGCTGTTTTGTAATATCCGAACCGAGATTGCCCTCTGATGCAGCCCGTGTAACGACAATTCCCGTTGCTGTTGAAATGAGCAATGCAGGAATTTGAGACACAATCCCATCACCGACAGTCAATTGCGAAAATCTAGTCGCAGCTTCAGCGAATGGTAGACCCATTTGAACAACACCGATAATCATACCGACAAGAAGGTTAATAATAACAATGATAATCCCCGCAATTGCATCCCCTTTGACGAACTTCGTCGCACCATCCATTGCTCCATAGAAATCAGCTTCATTGCTTACTTTTTCACGACGCATGCGGGCTTCTGCTTCGGAAATCATACCCGCATTCAAATCAGCATCAATACTCATCTGTTTACCAGGCATCGCATCAAGTGTAAAACGTGCTGCCACTTCAGAAACACGTTCTGAACCTTTTGTAATGACGATGAACTGGATAATGATTAAAATGACGAATACGACGAGACCAACAACAACATTACCACCTGTTACAAATGTACCGAATGTATCTACTACACCACCCGCATCCCCTTGTGAAAGAATAGCTCGTGTAGTTGAAACGTTCAATCCGAGACGGAACAATGTTAGCAATAGCAATAAGGAAGGAAAGATGGAAAATTGCAACGCCTCTTGCATATTCATCGATGTTAAAAGAACCAATAATGCTAACGTAATATTAATAATAATTAAGAAGCTAAGGAGCCACGGCGGCAATGGGATGACGAGCATAGCGACAATCATGATGACCGCTGCCAACACTCCGATATCTTTGAACTGCATGCCATCCCTACTTTCTCGAAATTAACTCAAATTTTTCGTTGAATGCGATATACATACGCTAAAATCTCTGCAACTGTTTTGAAAAACTGCTCCGGAATACGGTCTCCAATCTCCACCTCATCATAAAGCGATCTTGCGAGAGGACGGTTTTCAACCATGACAATGTCATGCTCTTTCGCAATCATTTTGATCTTTTGGGCGATGAAATCTGCACCTTTCGCAATGACAACGGGCGCATCCATTTTTGTGTCATCGTATTTCAATGCGATTGCGAAGTGAGTCGGGTTCGTAATGACAACATCCGCCTGAGGTACTTCCTGCATCATACGCCGCATCGCCATTTCTCTTTGACGTTGTTTAATGCGCGATTTGATGAGTGGGTCCCCTTCCGAATTTTTATATTCATCCTTGATATCTTGTTTAGACATTCGAAGGTTTTTTTCGTAATCATATTTCTGATAAAAATAATCTAAAATTGAGATAAACAACAATACAAATGAAGCTATGATGCCCATTAAAGCGACTAATTGACCAACAGTCACTAAAGTATCTTGAGGGGTTTTAAATGCTAAGCCTAAAACCTTATCAATATTCATCAATAAAAAGATCGTCGTGACTGATCCGATAAACGATATTTTCAATAATGATTTCAACAGCTCAACTAATGCTCTTATGGAAAAAATCCTTTTCAGCCCTTTGACGGGATCGATTTTTTTCAAATCGAACTTTAACGGCTCAGTAGTGAACAGCAAACCGAACTGAAAGAAGTTGCCTCCAATTCCTGCAATGATGGAAATAGCCATAATAGGCAATAAAACGATAGCCATTTGCATGATCATCTCTATGTAAATAAGCATTGTCTGATCAATATCCAAACTTTGTAAAGGTACAAACTTTGTAAAGGTATGTGTGAAAAACGTAAAAACATGGTCCCGCATAAAACCAGCAGCAAAATATAAAAAGAGAAATACGAATAACAGAACGATTGCGCTCGTAACATCTTGACTTTTTAGCACTTGCCCTTTTTTTCGAGAATCTTGACGTTTCTTAGGGGTGGCTTTCTCCGTCTTTTCACCGGCGAAAAACTGTAAATCAAGTTTTAGCATAGATTAGCCACCTCCTAAGATGATCATCAAATCCCTCATCGCAGAAATCATCACTTCAAATAACTTTCGCATCATTGTAACCATAACAGTCGCCATCGTTACTAATACTAAGAAACTGACTCCAATCTTTATTGGGAAGCCAACAACGAATATATTTAGCTGAGGTACTGTCCTCGCGGTGATGCCTAACGCTAAATCTACTAAAAATAAAGTAGCAACGATCGGAACGGACATTTGAAATGCAATTGCGAATACGGCTACAAATGTTTTGACGACAAACTCGATTAAACGCTCTTCACCGAAAGCAGGCCACAGCATATCGATCGGAATGAAACGATAGCTGTAAAAAATCCCGTCTAACAACATATGGTGCGCATTTAACGTCAACATGAGCAGCATAGCTAACATATTGAAAAATTGTCCTAATAAAGGTGACTGTGCACCCGTTTGCGGATCGATGACGTTCGCAATTGCAAAACCCATTTGGAAATCGATAAAACCGCCTGCAATTTGTATTGCGGAAATGACAATATAAGCGATTAAACCAATAAACAACCCGGTCGCAGCCTCTTTCATTACGTACATGAAATAGACTCCGTCGATTTCGATAGCCGGCGCTTCAATCGTATAGACCATCATCCATGACAACAATGCGGCAAACAATATGCGGTGCGTAGTCGGCACTGCCCTATAGGAAAAGAGAGGAACCGTTACGATGAATGCGGTAACTCTAGTTAAAATTAATAAATAGACGGCAACTGACGGTAAAAGATCCTCCATTCAATCACCCAATATACCGAATCAGATTATCAAAAATATCTGCAGCAAAGGTCGTGATTCTTGCCAGCATCCACGGTCCAAAAAAGACGATTGCAACGAGGACAGCGACAATTTTCGGAACGAAAGCTAAGGTCTGTTCCTGTATTTGCGTTGTCGCTTGAAAAATACTGACAGCAAGACCTGTCACCAAGGCAACGATCAATAATGGACCACAAGTTAGTAAGATGACCCAAATTGCTCGCTCCGCTATCGATATGACCAATTCGCCCGACATTCAACACCACTCCTCAAAGCTTCAAATAAAACGAAAGATGTCCGCTAAAAACTTTGCAACAACGACTTAATGATGAGGTACCAGCCATCCACTAAAACAAAAAGCAATATTTTAAATGGCAAAGAAATCATGACAGGCGGCAACATCATCATACCCATGGACATTAGTACACTAGCAACAATCATATCAATAACAAGGAATGGTATAAAAATCATGAACCCCATCTGAAACGCTGTTTTCAGTTCGCTTAGTGCAAAGGCTGGCACTAACATTGTCAAAGGAATTTCTTCTAATGTCTCTGGTCGATCGGCTTCGTTATATCTCAAAAATAATTCCAAATCCTTTTGCCTTGTATGCTTACTCATAAATTCCTTAAATGGCATACTCGCCCGATCATACGCTTCGTCGAGAGATATCTCTTCTGCAAACAGAGGAGTGAGCGCTGTTTCATTCACTTCTTGAAAAGTAGGTGCCATTATGAAAAAGGTTAGAAATAATGCAAGCCCGACAATTACCTGATTGGGCGGCATTTGCTGGGTTGCCAATGCAGTTCTGACGAAAGACAGTACAATGACGATTCTCGCAAATGAAGTCATTAATATGAGAATTGCCGGCGCCAGTGACAGTACAGTTAAAAGAAGCAGCATTTTGATGGATGTCGATACATTCGCCGGGTTACTGTCCGAGAAAAACTGGACGAAATCATTCATCTTTTCTGCGCTCCTTTTCTTCCAATCGTTTTAACTGACGTTTTCGTTCTTCTCTCATTTCATCAATTCTTGTAGTGAATAGTTGATTGAAATCAGGATCAGAACCTTTATCCTCTTGCGGCTCTTCCTTTTGTCCAGTGACTTTCTTAAATAATGTAGTCAATACGGTCGGCGGAGCTTTCATTTCATCATCTTGGAAATACGCTTCTAAGTTCTCAATCTCTTTTTCATCAGTAATTTCCTTTAACAGGCGGACATCTTCTCCAACGCCGATCAAATAATACTTATCGCCAATCATGACAAGCTGAACGGATTTTTGTTGGCCTAATGAAAGACCACCTACAGTTTTCATAAATCGATGTTGTGAAAACATTCTATTTTTACGGTTAATAAACTTCAATAAAACGAATAATAGCCCGATTACAAACAGAAACGCTAAAAATGTCCGAACAAAATCCCCCAATGAATAACCGACAGCCTTCTCTTCTTGTGAGCTGTCGGCAGCCGGTTCTTCTGGGCTATTCAACTGATCAAGCTGTTCATCGCAATCCTTACTGTTTTCAACACAATCGAAAACAGATTTATTTTGATCCGTTTCCGCAAAGGCTGCCGGGTTTGTTCCAGCGAACATGATTGCGACCATCAAAAGCATCGATGCCCATTTAAATACTTTAGGTAAACGCATAGCTTAACCCAATGCTTTTTGGATAGCTTCTACAACGCGGTCCGCTTGGAAAGGCTTAACGATAAAGTCTTTAGCACCCGCTTGAATTGCATCGATCACCATAGCTTGTTGACCCATCGCTGAACACATAATAATCGTAGCAGATGGATCTTTTTCTTTAATTGCCTTCAGAGCAGCAATACCGTCCATTTCCGGCATCGTAATATCCATCGTCACTAAATCCGGTTTCAATTCCATATACTTCTCGACTGCTTGCGCTCCGTCAGCTGCTTCTCCTACAACTTCAAAGTTGTTCTTCGTTAAAATATCTTTAATCATCATGCGCATGAAAGCTGCATCATCTACTATTAAAATTCGTTTACTCATCGTTATTGCCTCCCCAAATCCTATCTTAAATTATTCAGTCTTTCTGTTTGGCTTAAAATATCTGTAATACGAACTCCGAAGTTTTCATCAATGACGACTACTTCACCTCGTGCGATATGCCGGTTGTTGACTAAAATATCGACCGGCTCCCCAGCCAATTTATCCAGTTCAATGATTGATCCACTGGATAGCTCCAATATTTCTTTCACCGATCTCTTCGTACGCCCTAACTCAACTGTCAGCTGCAAAGGAATATCAAGAAGAATATTCAAGTTATTCACTTCACCTTGATTGAGCGAAGGTGTTTCAAAGTTGGCGAATTGTGCTTGTTGAACTTGAACTTGTGGCTGTTGCTGCCTTGGTGGCAATTGCTGCTGCATAGGCTGCTGTTCATATAAATGCGATTGCTGCTGTTGCTCAGCGTGAGCTGGTTGCTCATATAAAGGAGCAGACTGTTGCTGAGGACTACTATTTTGTTCAGTTTGCTGTGAAGACGGGCGGGCAGGAGCTTCCATTGTTACTGCCGCTTCTTCATTTGAACCACTATCCATTAATGACGCAACTAAACTTTTCCCAAATTGAAGCGGGAACAACTGCATAATGTTCGAATCAATCAATGAACCTACTTTTAATTCAAAAGAAATTTTTATGAGTAGATCATCTTCTGGAATTCTTTCCACGCCTTCATCCGTTTGCATATCCATTAAATCGATGGAGGGTGGCGAAATATCGACTTTCTTGTCGAATACAGCCGACATAGAAG
Organism: Sporosarcina sp. USHLN248; assembly: GCF_037144575.1. NCBI lineage: Bacteria > Bacillati > Bacillota > Bacilli > Caryophanales > Caryophanaceae > Sporosarcina > Sporosarcina sp. USHLN248. The sequence goes on along the minus strand of NZ_JBBCZC010000004.1, from coordinate 34,525 downwards.
TCGCCGCTGATCCCATCATTTGATTCATCGCTTCTTGGACTGCGCTCAAATGAATTTCATTGAGCTCTTCTCCAGGGCTTTGCCCATCTCCGCCCAACATCAGGTCAGCGATAATTGCAGCATCGCTCTGTTTAATAACTAATAGATTCGTGCCGTTAAGCCCTTCTGTATACTCGACTTCGACTGCAACATACGGATGGACAAATTCAGTTTCCAACATGCTGCGATCCACCACAGTAATTTGTGGAGTCGTAATTTCCACTTTTTGACCTAATAATGAAGAAAGTGCTGTTGCCGAACTGCCAAATGAAATATTGCCGACTTCACCTAAGGCATCTTTCTCCATTTCGCTTAATTGGTCTTCAATATTAGAGGATGATGTTGCGGATTCTTCATTTTTGACAGGTTCACCGCGCAGTAACGCTTCGATTTCTTCTTGAGAAAGAACATTATCACTCATCATCTTCATCTCCTCCGTTCAATGGTTCTATAATTTGGACGGCCATGCGATTTCGTAAATGGCCAGGTTGTACGGCGAATTTCGGTATATCTCCGACTTTGACAATTAATGGATCATCAATTTTGCGATCCAATGAAATGACATCGCCGACTTGCAAGTATAGAAAATCTTCTACCGATAAAGATCCTTGTCCCAATTCAGCGACTACTGGCAATTCCGCTTTTTTTAACCGCTTCTCAAGTTTGATACTTTGTTCAGATGTCGGATCTTTTTTATTTGACTGCATCCAATATCGGACTGAAAGATTCGGCACAATTGGCTCCAACACAACATGAGGTATACAAATATTAATCATGCCGCTGGACTCTCCGATAATAATATTGAACGAGATAACGACAACCGTTTCGTTCGGTGAAATCATTTGCAAAAATTGCGGATTTACTTCCATTTCACTGAGGAATGGATCGATTTCTACAAAGCCAGCCCAAGCCTCCCGGTAGTTATCAAATGACCTCTCAAATAGATTTGTTAAAATCTTTGTTTCAATTTCAGTCATATTGTCCACTTTTCCAGGACCTGTGCCAACCCCTCCCATCAGCCTGTCCAACATCGAATACGCGACATTTGGATTCACTTCCATAATGATGTTCCCTTCAAGGGGAGGGACTTCAAAAATATTAATCAACGTCATATTCGGTATCGACCGAATAAATTCTTCAAATGGAATTTGGTCAACTGAAGCGACATTGATTTGGATATATGTCCGCAATTGTGCTGAAAAGTACGTTGTAAGTAATCTTGCATAATTTTCATGGATTCTTGTCAAACTGCGGATCTGGTCTTTGGAAAACCGGAGGGCACGTTTAAAATCGTACACTTTGACCTTCCGGGTTTCTTCTTCTTTTTTCATTTCGTCCGCCGACATTTCGCCAGTCGACAATGCGGATAGTAAGGCATCTATTTCATTTTGCGATAAAATATCTCCCGACATTAGGCCACCTCCCTGCATCGTACTCTCGTACACTTATTGAATAATGTAAGAAACGATGTACACTTTCTCTATTTCGCCTTCTTGCATGAGCGGATTCAACTGTGATTTAATCGATTCCTCAAATGCTTGCTTTCCGGCTTTTCCTTCAAAATCCTTGGAAGTCATTTCAGAAAGCTCTTGAATAACAATGTTTTTCACTTGGAACTCGCGCTTCGCCAATTCCTCAGCTGCTTTCTTGTTTTCCGTTTGGATTTTCAGTGAAATGCGGATAAACTGGCGACCTGATAAGTTCGTCGTTATTTCAGGAACATCGACAGACGCCTCTATGATTTCATCAATCGACGGCTCTTTCTCCTCTACATTCCCTTTTAATTGCAATGCTAAAATAAGTCCTACAATCCCAACAAGCGTAATGCAAACTAAAATGATCAATGTGATCGTCAATGCTTTATTCTTCATCTTCTTCACCCCGGATATGCGGATTCGACAGTAGCTGAACCGACTGATAAAAATCAATGATGCGGCTATTCACTTCCTCAACCGTATCAAGGACGACATATTTTGTACCTGTCGTCAAGGTAATCGTCGTATCGGGAAACGATTCGACTTTTTCTATGTATAAGGCATTCAATGTGAATGCCGCACCATTTAGACGAGTAAGTTTTATCATATGTAAGGGGCCGGGCAAAGAGCCGGCCCGGCCCTCCTTTCTTAGGTGTCAGAACTGACACCCCGCTTGCTAACGTTGATTTCCGTTACAGGCAGACGCTTTCCGCGGTCATGGCTTCAATCTCCTCGTCACTGCGTTCCTGCGGGGCTATCAGCTCATGCTGATCCCGCAGGAGTCGCCGCCTTCCACTTCAATCAACTAACTAATTATTACAGAAATATTATCAATCTATTATACAAAACCAAAGAACCTATATTATCGCTTCAGATTAACAAGTTCTTGTAGAATTTCGTCAGAAGTTGTAATAATACGAGTGTTCGCTTGGAAACCACGTTGTGCAACGATCATTTCTGTGAATTCCTCTGATAAGTCAACGTTGGACATTTCGAGGAAGCCGGATTCGATACTACCAAATCCTTGGTCTAACGCAAACCCAATATTCGGATTTCCGGAGTTAGCAGAAGTTCTGAACAAGTTTCCACCCGTTTTTTCAAGTCCTCCTGGATTGGAGAAAGTTGCTACCTGAATTTTCCCTGCAACTTGCAATGTCGCTTTATATTGTGCCTTTACTTCGTCGACTTTAGCTTTTTCATCATCATAAGCTTTTCTTGCTTGCTCTAAATTATCTTTAGCTGTTTTTATTGCGGCATCATCGTTGTTAGCTTCAGCTTCTCTCAACGCTTTTTCCGCATCTTTTATACCTTGTTTTAATCTTTGCTCTTGTCCGCTAAATACTTCTTCTGCTTCTGCTATTTTTTGTTTACCTTCAGCTGTTGTGTCTACAAAATAAACCGTTCCATCTTGTCCGATCGACATGGAGGATGCTGTAATTGGAATAATAATTTTGCCAACCGTTCTGTCTGCCGGATCAATTGGTATAGACATTTCTCCGTCGTTATTTGTACCGTCAGGTTTACCTTGCAAACCTACGATATATCTTCCGTCTCCATCAACCAATTCACCGTTTTTATCCATATAGAAATTTCCGGCTCTCGTATACATAATTTCATTACCTTCCATCACTTGGAAAAAACCATCACCGGAAATTGCTAAATCTAATGTGTTCCCAGTAAATTGAGTCGAACCACCTGAATGGATCGTATCAATTGTTGCAAGTTGAGAGCCTAATCCGACTTGCTTAGGGTTCACACCACCGCGAGTGTCGGATTCTGCTGAAGCACCAGCAACTGTTTGGGAAATCAAGTCTTTAAAAATAACCCTACCTTTTTTAAATCCGTACGTATTTACGTTCGCAATGTTGTTACCGATAACGTCCAATTTCGTTTGGAAGTTTTTCAAGCCTGAGATTCCTGAGTACATAGATCGTAACATTTTATTTTTCCCCTCTCGGATCGTTAGTGTGACTGCCTCTGTCATTCGGCAGTGCGATGGCATCCTCTATCTGAGGTCCTGCCAAGATTACATGAGTACGATTGTGCCGTCGATGTTCGTAAATAGTTGATCTTTCGCTTCTTTGCGATCCATCGCTGTAATGACTGTTGCGTTTTTAGCACTGACGATCAGCGCTGCTTGATCCATAAGAACAAGCGATTCTTTTATACCCTTCCTCTTCGCTTCGTTCACCTTTTCATTGACACGCGCCCATTCGGCGTCTGTTATGTGGATATTGCGTTCTAACAGTCGTTCGTTTGCATGTTTGCTAATCTTAAGCGTTTCAGGCTCGATTGCCTGCTGTAAATGCTGGACGAATGATTGTTGGGGCTGAATGCCTTTATTGACTTGTGTCCCTTGGCGTATGAGCGGTTGACTAGGAAGGCGATGCGTTTGTATTTTATCCATCCAATCGCTCCTTCTTGTACCTATTGGCTAATTGATGTAAATTGATTTCCTTCGATTCTGCTGCCATCGTCCAATATGTAGTGCAACTTCCCATCTTTATTGGAGACGGATACTACAGTTCCAGTCTTTTCATCTTCGCCATCCATATAGCCTACAGTTTTTCCAATGAGCATGCTTGCTTCGACAAGACTGTTTGCACTGTCTGTTCCCGAAAGAACTTCAGAAATATTGCCAGGCGTCAATTCTTTTCCTTCATCTGTCGTAAATACGACAGACCCATCAACGAATTTAGCGGAAGTAATAACATTTGTCCCTTCATTGACAACCTGTTTTCCATCTTCGTCTTTTTCGTCCGTAATTTCATGCCATTTCACTGTTTTACCGACAAACTGATTGTATTGGATGAGTTGAGTTTGGTTTTGCGCTTCAGCAAATTTCTCAAATGCTTTTGTCAAGTTCATCGTTTGCTCCAATGATGAAAACTGTGCCATTTGCGCGATGAATTCATTGTCTTTCATTGGGTTTGTCGGGTCTTGGTTTTGCAGCTGTGCTATGAGAATTTTCATAAAAGCATCCTTATCCAAAGTGCCCGGCCCAGTTTTTCGCTCATCTCTTTGTTTATTAATTAAATACATTGATTCTGTAATCGGTTTATGAGCATCCATACTGATTACACCTCCAATTCTATCAAGTACTCATCAAAGGACATTTCCTCTTCGGTTGGTTTATTTTTATCATTTTGTTGTTGCTGCTGCTCACGCTTATACTGTTCATTGAAGGCTTGTTCACGCTCGTTACGGGATGGGTCTTGAATGGATTGGGTAATATCGATCCGTTCAACTTGCAAATTTTGCTGATGGAATGCTTGTCTTAGGTGATGAAGCTGGCTTTCCAACATTTCTTTTGCTAATGCTGTAGTCGAAAGAATTCTTGCCGTCATAATGCCATTCGTTTCATGCAGCTCAATACGGATTTGGCCTAAATGCTCTGGGTATAACTTAATAAGCATCCGATTTGAACTACCGACCTGTCCAAAATTCGATCTTTTGAAAAGCGTTTGTAATTCTTGCATTAAATTTTCACTGCGGCTTGCTTGTCGAATTTCCTGTTGATTAAACACTGGTTCTACTTTATTGACAACAGTCTGCACAGTTGTTTGTTGAACATTTTCTGGTGAGGTATTGCTTTTAAAAGCTCCCGTTTGACTTCCATCACTATTCTTTTTCGATAGCTGATTCGTCACAGTTTCAATGATGTTACGAGCATTTTGTTCATTTCGCATAAATGGCAGCTCTACTCTTTTCGCATTCGCTGAACGTATACTTTGTTCCAATCGTTCACCTATATTGCTAAGCAGCGATTGGAAACTAAATAGTTTTTGCTCCATCGTTATTGTCATATCCGTCTTTGGGGCAACAATATCAATCGTTTTTAGAAAGGCTGATAGTTGCAAATCAATTGTTTTATTCGCAGGGATTTCTGCTGACATTGTCTCTTTCATTCCTAATAAATTTTGGAATATTGCCGGCCCAGCCTTATCAATTAAATTGATTAATTGCCATACATCAGATTGTGGAGATAGATTATCTACTTCCTCTTTTGGAATTCCTGCTCCCTCTAACAACTCTTGGAGGCGCTCCACTACTTTTTCAGAATCCAATGCCAACAAATCTGTCAGTTCTCCGATTTGGCCTAATGAAAGCAGTCCGTCCAATTGATCCGAAATTTCTATCGTTTCATTCGAATTAATCATTTTCATGGCGTCTTCTAAATGCTTTAATGTATCAGCATTTAATAATTCAATTGCCAGTGAACTTGGTATGCCTTGTTCTACATTCTCTGTAATAGTAGTCCGACTTCTATTCAATGAAGCAAAAACCGATCCGAAAGAACTACTTCCCCCATCATCATTTTTCATTGGAGCCGTTTCTTGATTGTTCGTTGATCCAATCAAAGCTTGTAAAGAACCGATGTTCACGTATTCACCCCCTTTCATTACGATTATACTATGAACTTTCTATTATTTTGTTAGTAAACTTGTATATTTTGCGGCATCTTCAGCAGGCATTTTTTCCAAAATCGACGCCAAGGTTTCTGGTTTCAAATTAGCCAATAATTGTACTGCTTCCGCATCACTTAGTTTTATAATAACTGGAGCGGCTGATTTGGGAGACATGTTTTCAAATGTCGTTACAATTTCCTTCATCTCGCGTTTAGAATCCATTTGCTGTATCTTTAACTGTTCGATTTCATCTTTTAATCGATCAATTTCAGCTTGAAGGCTTGTCTTTTCCTCTTCTGATTTGGAGAGTTCTTCTTGAACGGATAATAATTGAGCTTCTTTATCTTTGATTTCCGCATTCAAGGAAATGAACTCTTCATCGCTCGTCAGCACAGAATCCTGCTCTTTTTCAGCTTTCTTGCCGACAAGCGGTAATTCCTCGGTCAACTGTTTCGCTTTATCAAATATGTTCACATCTGCTACATTCGCTATAATTAGCAGTACCATTGTGACAAAAAGCAAAGGAATGAGTACCCATATTAATAAACCTTGAAATATGCCTAACGTCCTGCTTTTATTGCCGCTATGATTCTCCACATGTTTTTTAGACTGTTTCGCCACATTACCACCCGTTTTCTCTTCGATGGAACTTTTGCGTAGAAAGCTCATCAAGAAGGTTCGCTTCTACATGTTCCATTTCAGTCCGATAATGTTCTTTATCCTTTTCCTTCATCTTTTCGAACTTCTTAACTTCTATTGTCTTTTCTAACAGCCTTTCTTCATACCAATTCATTTTAGAACGGGCTTTTATGACAACTTGTTGAAGTGAATCAATTCTTTTTTCTAAGCTCTCTATAAAGCGTGCATAATGATGGATATCACTGATTAAAAAGCCCTTGCTCATTCGTTCTTGCTGCTCCATAAGAATGTCTTCCTTCTTTTTCAGCAATTCATAAAGCTCAGTAGCAACTGTTTCAAATTCATCAATCGCCTTTTTGTATTCTGTTTCCGTTTCTGTTTTTTCTTGTTCGCGGTAAGTCAGCACTTTTTCAAATCTATATTCGTACGGTTTCATTATGCTGTGCCTCCTTTTGGAGCGAGTGAAATTAGTTCAGAAATACTATCATCCATCAATACATTTTCTTTATAGCTCTGCTTCAAATAATTTGTTATATGTGGTTCATATTCAATCGCTTCATCAATTTCTTTTGAGGTGCCTTTTTTATAAGCGCCAATATTGATCAAGTCTTCAGATTTATTGTAAGTATAATAGAGCTCTCTAAGCTTTTCGGCTGCTTTCACATGTTCTGGGCTGGCAATATGATTCATTAGCCTGCTGACACTTTTTAGCACATTGATTGCCGGATATTGGCCTTTATTTGCCAACGTTCTGTCAAGTACAATATGTCCATCCAAAATACCACGGACCGCATCAGCAATTGGCTCATTCATATCGTCACCATCGACTAATACTGTATAAAACGCTGTAATGGCGCCTACTTCATTCGTACCTGTCCGTTCAAGCAATTTAGGTAAGATGGAGAAAACAGATGGTGTATAACCTCTTGTTGCCGGTGGTTCCCCTACTGCAAGACCGATTTCCCTTTGGGCCATAGCGACACGCGTTACCGAATCCATCATGAGCATGACGTTCATGCCTTTATCCCTAAAATATTCTGCGATGGCGGTTGCCGTAAATGCACCTTTAATGCGCATGAGTGCAGGTTGATCGGAAGTTGCGGCTACGACAATCGTCTTGCTGAGCCCTTCAGGACCTAAGTCTCTTTCAATGAACTCTAACACTTCCCGCCCACGTTCTCCGATTAGCGCAATAACATTCAAATCAGCGGTTGTGTTGCGGGCGATCATACCTAATAAAGTACTTTTCCCAACACCAGAGCCAGCGAAAATGCCGACCCTTTGTCCATTTCCAACCGTTAACATGCCATCAATTGCTTTGACACCGACAGCTAACTTTTCACGGATTGGAATACGCGTTAACACGTTCGGCGGTTCTTGCTCTGTCCGTACTGTGGAAAGGCCTTTAGGCAAAGGGCTGTTATCAATCGGATTCCCCATAGAATCTAATACTTTTCCTATTAAATTCATGCCTACCTTTACTTCAAGCGGTTTTCCCGTACATTCGACAAGGCACCCGCTTGAAATATCATTAATGGACGTATACGGCATTAGTATGACGATTTCTTCTCGGAATCCAACAACTTCAGCAAGAATGACAGACCCTTTTTTTCCAGCATTATTTATATGAATATGGCAAACATCGCCAACAGAGCTTGCCGGTCCTTGCGATTCAATCATTAGGCCAACAACACGGACGACGCGACCGAATTTCTTGAAAGTATTCATTTTCGGAATAACATCCAATAATTCTTCCGCTTTCTTCATCAGTTAGTCACCACTTTCCATCAGTTCAACCAATTGTTCCTTTAACTCATTCAATTGTTCATCGACACTGACTACAATTCTGCCGTGATTCGTTTCAATGATGCAGTCTTCCGCTTGGAAATCATCATTTGCAAATATTAAAAACGGAATGTCCGGCGGGAAAATGGCAGATAGCTCTGCTCTATTGGATGAAACGATGTCATAATGATCTAAAGAAACATAGAGTTTAATTTCTTTCATTTCACGTGCTTCTTTTAGACCCCTTCTGACAATTGATAAAAAGGATTCTTCATCGTCCGTTAGTACCTTCCCTAAAATACGGCTTGCAGCTTTCATTGCAATTTCCAAGATGACCCTTTCTTGACTTTCCAAATAAGCTTTTGCATTGTCATGCGCACTCTGAATTGCAGCGTTTGCTGTTTGAATCGAGTCATGCATTTCGGAAATCGCCTTATTTCTGCCTTCCTCGTATCCTGCTTGAAATGCTTCTTCATATGCTTGTTGCTGTAAAGCCAATTTTTCCTGTTCCCAAGCTACTTGCATAGCTTCAATATCTTCAAGCGCAGTTTGCCGCATTTTTTCCACATTTGCTTTTTCAATCTCGATCGACCGTTTCGCTTCATTTAAAAGTCGCTCTTTTTCAAAATTTATTGCTTCCATTGAGCAGCCATCATTTTCGTCATTCAAAACTGGTTTCTGCAAGCTGCGAATCGTTATCTCTTTCACTTTGCCTTCTGTCGAAATCGTACGTTCTGAGCGGAATAGCTTAGACAATGATGTCATCCCCTCCACCACGTGCAATGATGATTTCACCCGAATCTTCCAATCTTCTAATGATCGATACAATTCTTGATTGTGCTTCTTCAACATCCCTCAATCGTACAGGACCCATCACTTCCATCTCTTCTTGGAAAGATTCGGCCATACGTTGCGACATGTTTTTGAATAAAATATCTTTCACTTCTTCACTTGATACTTTCATAGACAAAATAAGATCTTCATTTTCGCATTCACGCACAATGCGCTGAATAGAACGATTGTCCAATGTGACAATATCTTCGAAGACAAACATCCGCTTGCGGATTTCTTCCGCCAATTCCGGATCTTGTATTTCCAATGCATCCAAAATGGTCTTCTCTGTTGACCTGTCTACTCCATTCAACACTTGAACAACTGCGTCTACACCGCCAGTTTCGCTGAAATCTTGCGTAACGGTTGATGATAGTTTTCGCTCCAAAACAGCCTCGATTTCACTAATAACTTCAGGTGAAGTAGAGTCCATCGTGGCAATCCTTTTCGCGATATCCGCCTGTACTTCTTGGGGCAACGATGATAAGATCATCCCCGCCTGTTCCGCTTCCAAATAGGAGAGGATGAGCGCAATCGTTTGCGGGTGTTCGTTTTGGATAAAGTTTAAAATTTGCCCAGGATCAGCTCTCCTCGCAAAATCAAACGGACGCACTTGCAAAGATGATGTGAGCCTATTGATAATCGCTTGCGCATGCTCTTTTCCTAACGCTTTTTCAAGGACCGTTTTCGCATATCCGATACCGCCTTGAGAAATGTAGTCTTGGGCTAAGGCGATATTATGAAATTCCTCAATAATTTCCTCTTTTAATGAGGAATCGACTTTTTTCACGCTTGAAATTTCAAGTGTAAGCCTCTCAATCTCCTCTTCTGTCAGATGTTTATAAACAGCAGCAGACACTTCCGGGCCGAGCGAGATGAGAAGGAGTGCTGCTTTTTGCTTACCAGTAATGCCTTTATCCTTATTGACCAATTTTCTCCCTCCATCAATCCTCAGCGATCCAAGTTCTTAATAATTTAGCGAACTCTTCTGGTTTTTCTTTCGCCATTTTTTCCAGCTGTTTTTTCCGTACTGTTGCTTCTGTTTCTTGCTCAGTATTGATATCTTCTACATTGAGAGCCTCACGCTGTTCTTCAAGAATCCGTTCTTCCTCTAACTCTCTTTCCTTTTTCCGTTTTCGGAAGAAAGCAAAGATAAGTATTGCAATGACAACGAGCAATGCGGCGCCAATTACGTAAACCCACCAAGGGATTGTATTGCCTGCTGCACGATCGTCCATAACAATTTTCCCTTTAAATTCTTGAGGAGTTACCATAATTTTGTCATTCCAGAAATCTTCGGTGACGTTTTCCGGTACGTATTCCTTATCAATCGATGTGCGGATGATGGATTTCAAAATATTTTCCACTTCTCCTTGCGCGGAGAATGCAGTGTCATCGGAGTTATCTACCATTACCTGAATACCGATATCGCGAATTTTATAAGGACTTTCAATTATATCTTTCCGGATCCGGTTTATTTCATTGTTAACGGTTTCCTCGATCCGTTCATAATCACCATTGGACATATCCCCTTCACCGTAACCAGTTCGGTTATCAGTAGGATCTTCCGCTTCCGGCGTTCCTCCAGCAACTGCTCCATTGCCCGAGAACGTTTCCGTAATTTTTTGGACACTGATTGCAAGGCTGTCCAAATCTTCATCTACTCGGTCAACTAAGTTTTCTTCACGGTTTTCTTGCTTAAAATCAATATCTGTCGTAACAGATACGACGACATTTTCTTGACCCATCATTGTACCTAACATCATCTGAACTTTACGTTGCAAATCTCTTTCAATCGTCTTTTTCAAGTCCATTTGATCGGCGATATTCGCACCGTTCGTATTATCGGATTTTTTTAGGTCAAAATACTCAAAGTACTGGTTCATGATGACAATATCATCAGTTGATAAATTCGGTATACTTTTGGAAACTAAATTATAGAGTGCATTAATTTGTGATTCAGAGAACTGGTAACCCGGTTCAGTAGTAAGCATGATTGCAGCACTTGCATTTTGTACACTTTCATTCAAAAATACGCTTTGAGTCGGCAATGTGATCATGACTTTGGCGTCTTTGACCCCCCCGACGCCTTTCAACAAATTCGACAGTTCATTTTGCGTTGTTTTCAATTTAGCCATATCGAATTCATTATCCGTCATCCCAAAGCCGGCATTTTCCGTAAAGAACGAATAATCAATCGTCCCTGAGTTCGGAAAGCCTTGTGCGGCTAAAGTGACCAATAATTCATCCACCCGCTTTTCTGGCACAAGGATTGAAGTCCCTCCTGGTGCGATACGGCTTGGTACACCTTGCGCAGTCAATTCTTCTTTAATTCTTCCAATTTCCTCGCGGGAGACATCGCTATAAAGCGGAACATATTCCGTTCTCGACAAAAAGAAAGTCAAGAATGCGGCGATGGCAACTACCGCGGCTGCAGATCCGATATAAGTAATTTTTTGTCGCTTCGTCCGACTTGACCAGAACTCTGCCATATTCGTCCTGATTTTCGTCATTCTTTCATTCATTCTAATCCCCCGGTCAGCATACATAGTCAGGAACCTAAAAAGCATGTTCATAATATAAGTCAATTACATAGTAGTGTAATTGACTTAATCCGTTTTATAACCTCTGCAATCAACATGAGAGGAACTTTCGATCATCATACTGGCATTCTAATGATTTCTTGATAAGCTTCGATCATTTTATTTCGCACTTCGATTGTCGCATTTAATGCGATTGAAGCCTTTTGCGCAGTAATCATAACGTTATGCAAATCAACATCTTCACCTAATATGAGTTTTTGCGTCATATTATCCGATTGAATTTGCTGAGCATTTACGTCTTGTATAGCATTCTTCAAATAATTACCAAAGCTTTTCTGTGATTCAAACGGAGTCGGCTGTAAGTTTCGGCTTTCATCAGCCTTTAATACACCCGTGACATTGCCCATGCCTTGAATGGATTGAATTGGCATAGTTATTCTCTTCCTTCCTTATTTATCATTTTCCTATTTCAAGAGCTTTCATTAACATCGCTTTGTTTGCATTCAACACCGTGACATTCGCCTCATAAGACCTTGTTGCAGACATTAAATCGATCATTTCTCTTAATGGATCAACATTGGGCATTTCTACATACCCTTCGTCGTTCGCATCAGGGTGCGTTGGATCAAACACTAATTTGAAAGGCGTTTCCATATCCTCCTGAATTCTATGAACAACAACCCCATTCATAGCTGCTCCCCTTGTTCGATTTCCCATCGCTACATTCAACATGGAGGAAAACTGTCCCTCTTTCGGTTGTAAACTGACCGTTTTTCTACGATAGGGCTGCCATTCTCCATCGACCATTTTTCCACGTGTCGTATCCACGTTAGCCATATTGGATGAGATGACATCCATTCTAAGGCGTTGAGCGGTCAATGCAGAAGCAGATGTGTTTAAACTATGAAAAATACTCATGCTCAACGTCCTCCTTTAATGACATTTTGAAGTGTGTTGAATTTCCCATTCAATCGATCGACTAAAGCATTATAGTAAATTTGATTCGCAGCTAAGTCAGCCTGTTCCTTATCCATATCAACTCCATTACCGTCTTGGCGATAACGTAAACTCGAGGAGTCGAATACTTTCGACTGTGCAACTTTCGTTCTAAAGTCAAAATGCAGGGCATTCGTCCGATATGCATGGAAAGGTTTTTGTTGTTCATTTTTTAAAATTTCATTGAAAATAACATGCTTTGCTTTGTAGTTAGGAGTGTCAACATTTGCTATATTTTGCGAAATCGCTTTGCCCTTAGCAGATGAGAAATTCAATCCCTGTTCTAAGAGCGAAATCGTTGATCCATAAATATTCATAACTATTAATTCACCTCTCATAAAGGTTTCCATTAATGTGCATTCACTTTTTCTATAAAACTTTCAATTACTTCACTTGTCTTATTGTATCGGATTATAGCGAAGTTTGTCTATCTTTAATAGTAAATTTTCATGGTCCAAAACAACCCTTTTAAACTAAACTTCACATTTAGTGCCCGGTCTTAAGTCCCATTCGGTAGTTGTAGCATTTTAGCATCAATTCCAAAATGAGCATTCAAATAAAAAAACACTCCCGTCAAAATTGACAGGAGTGCATTTGTAACGATTTTTTAGTTCTTTTGTTTTTCAAGCTCTTCAAGGAATTTGCTGTTTAACACTTTAATGTAAGTCCCTTTCATACCTAATGAACGAGATTCAATAACACCAGCACTTTCCAATTTACGTAATGCGTTGACGATGACAGAGCGCGTAATGCCTACACGGTCTGCAATTTTAGATGCAACCAACAAACCTTCGTTACCATCCAATTCCTTGAAAATATGTTCGATTGCTTCATGCTCACTGTATGAAAGCGAATTGATCGCCATTTGTACAACAGCTTTGCTTCTTGCTTCCATTTCGATTTCTTCTGCTTTTTCACGTAGGATTTCCATGCCGACAACAGTTGCGCCATATTCAGCAAGGATTAGATCATCTTCAGTGAATTCTTGTTTTAAGCGTGCAAGTACTAATGTACCTAAACGCTCTCCACCACCAATAATCGGTACAATCGTCGTCAAACCATCTTTGAACAATTCAAGTTCTTCTTCAGGGAATACAGTGTAATCACTGTTCACATCTAAGTTGGAAGATGTTTCGTTCACTTCAAACAATTTATTCGTATATTCTTCAGGGAATTTACGGTCTTCAAACATTTTTTTCATACGTTCATTTTCAATTTGCTGATGAATTTCTAATCCTAACAATTTTCCTTTACGGCTTACGATGAATGCATTACATTCGATAACCGAGCTAAGTTTTTCAGCCATTTCTTTAAAGTTTACCGGTTTTCCTGCTGATTCTTGTAACATTGCATTAATTTGTCTTGTTTTTGCTAATAGTGCCATTTAAATTTCCTCCTTAAATTATGTGAAACAGGGTTTAAGAATATTCTAAAGCTTTTTAATCATTAAATAAACTAAAACGACCTCGTTAAAGGATAAAATGTGACAAATCTTTGTTTTTTACAATATCCTTCAACTTTTCATCGACATAGGCTACGGTGATTTTAATCGTTGCAGGACCTATTTCCGCTGCTTCGTAGGAAAGCTCCTCTAACAACTTCTCTAATATTGTGTGCAATCTTCGCGCACCTATGTTTTCTGTATTGTCGTTTACCTCAAATGCGATTTCCGCTATTCTGTCGATCGCATCATCCGCAAATTCGATGGCAACATCCTCAGTCGCCAGCAGTTTTTCATATTGGGTGATAAGTGAAAAATCAGGCTCTTTCAATATACGCACAAAATCATCTTTTGTCAGCTTTCCGAGCTCGACACGAATCGGGAAACGGCCTTGCAGCTCTGGAATGATGTCGGATGGTTTAGACATATGGAATGCGCCTGCCGCAATAAACAAAATGTAATCCGTCTTTACAGCACCATATTTTGTCGTAACAGTCGAACCCTCTACGATCGGTAAAATGTCTCGCTGGACACCCTCCCTCGATACATCGACCGATGAACCACCACTATTTCCTTTGCTCACAATTTTGTCCATTTCATCAATAAAAATGATACCCGACTGTTCGGTTAACTCAACTGCCCTTCTCGCAATTTCCTCGTGATCGATCAGTTTGTCAGCCTCTTCTGCTTCCAAAACCTTTCTCGCTTCTTTTACTGTCATCTTGCGATTGACCATTTTTTTCGGCATAAAAGACGATAATGCATCCTGCATACTTGCACCCATCTGTTCCATTCCCGAACCTTGCAATGCATCAAACATGGAAGGCTGCTGAGCTGCAATTTCTACCGAAATAATACGCTCTTCCAAATTTCCCGCTTCAAGTTGCGCCTTCACTTCAGAACGTTTCCTGCTCAACTCCACTGCCTCTGCAGAATCTTTTTCAGAATCCTCTTCGGCTTTTTGACCGAATAGCATTTCAAAAGGATTTTGCATATTCCCTTTTCCTTTTTTCTTTGGGACCAGCAGCTCAATTAAGCGTTCTTGCGCATGCTTTTGCGCTTGTTCCTTAACCGATTCACGCATTTCTTCACGGACGATCCGAACGCCGGCCTCAGTCAAATCCCTGACCATCGACTCGACATCTCTTCCTACATATCCGACCTCGGTGAACTTCGTCGCTTCTACTTTTACGAAAGGAGCGTTAACCAATTTCGCAATCCTTCTTGCAATTTCAGTTTTACCTACCCCAGTCGGTCCAATCATCAAAATATTTTTGGGAATGATTTCGTTTCTTTCCTCTGCAGTAAGCAAACTGCGTCTATACCGATTTCTCATCGCTACGGCAACTGCCCGCTTAGCTGCAGTTTGACCTACAATGTAACGGTCAAGATACGCCGTAAATTCACGTGGAGTAAGTTGAGGCTTTTTATTCATCCTAACACCTCCACAATGATATTTTCATTTGTGTAAACACAAATCTCAGCAGCTATTTCAAGAGCTGCACGGGCAATTTCTTCGGCGTTTAACGAATCTCCGCTATATTTCTTTAATGCGCGGCCTGCCGCCAATGCATAGTTGCCTCCAGAACCAATCGCTAAAATGCCATCGTCAGGTTCAATCACTTCACCTGTCCCTGACACGAGCAATAAACGATTTTCATCGGCAACTAATAGCAAAGCTTCTAACTTCCGTAAAATGCGATCTCCGCGCCATTCTTTGGCCAATTCGACCGCAGCACGCTCCAAATTCCCGTTGAACTCGCCCAATTTCCCTTCGAACAACTCAAAGAGTGTGAACGCATCAGCTACCGAGCCGGCAAAACCTGCTAAGATTTTACCGCCAAATAATCTGCGCACTTTTTTGGCCGTATGCTTCATGACGACAGATTCACCCATTGTTA
This sequence comes from Sporosarcina sp. USHLN248, assembly GCF_037144575.1. Taxonomy (NCBI): domain Bacteria; kingdom Bacillati; phylum Bacillota; class Bacilli; order Caryophanales; family Caryophanaceae; genus Sporosarcina; species Sporosarcina sp. USHLN248. The sequence continues at coordinate 18,466 of NZ_JBBCZC010000004.1, read as the reverse complement.
CTTGACCATCACCCGACATCGCACAAACTCCATTATGCCGGATGGCAAATATTGTAGTTGCATGAAATTCCATCAGCTCAACCTCCTATGCTCGCGGATGCGTATTCATATAAGTCTTGCGCAAATGCTCTTTCGTAATATGCGTATATACTTGTGTCGAAGATAAATGACTATGACCTAACAGCTCCTGCACTGCTCTCATATCTGCTCCGTTGGACAACAGATGTGTAGCAAATGTATGCCGGATCATATGGGGGTAAATTTTCCCGTGAATTGCCGCGTCTTCCATCATCGAATTTAATATATAGCGGACACCGGATGCAGTGATAGGATCTCCCCTTAAATTCGTGAACAATGTTTGATGTTTTTTTCCCTTCATTAAAATAGGACGGCTTTTTGATAAAAAAGCTTCCAAAGAAGTTTGTGCAAAACTTCCAAAAGGAATATAGCGCTCTTTTCTGCCTTTTCCCATCACCCGGACAATGCCTAAGGACAAATCCACATCGCTGACTTTTATGGAAATGAGTTCGCCGACCCTTATCCCAGTTGCATAAAGACATTCCAAAAGAGCGATGTTCCGCAAAGATTTAGGGTCTTCACCTTTACATGAGTCAAACAGTAAATTTAGTTCTTCCTCATAAAAAAAAGCCGGAAGTCGCTCTTCCTTCTTTGGATGATGCAGCAATCGGAACGCTTGATCGTTCACGTCAAACTTCGCATTGCAAAATTTAAAAAACGAACGAATTGATGATATCTTCCTTGAAATCGTCGTTCTTGAAAGACCTTGATCATATAGCTTTGTTATATACAGCCTCGCTTCGATGTATTCTACGTCGTTCACATCGGAAATCCCTTCCGCCTCCATGAAAGAAAAAAATTCATCGATGTCCTTACTATATTCCATGACAGTGTGGGATGAATAGTTCTTCTCAAGTTGGATATAAGTTATGTATTCCCGAAGTAACTCCGAATTCATATTGCCTTTCAAGTGCTTCACCCCCAACATGAATCACTTTTTCAATTATAACAAAATTACAACGCGTTTGAATAGTGGTTATTTTTTCATTTCCTAAAAAATAATCCATAATGATTGAATAAGGCAACTAATTAAGTAATTCAAAAGTCATCCACGAATTACTATACATCAAGAAACAGCTTAACATCAACATAATTGTCTTGTGATGTCTGACATCTATCTCAATAAGATCTATTAAAAGACACAATTTGTTCAATAATAGCAGCATAAAAGGCTGTCCTTGACAAATTTGTCAGTGCGGACAGCCTTTTCATTTCAATGAAAAACGGTAGACCTGAACTGATCGATCACTCGAAGTGCACGATCAGCATGCTTTTCTGCTCGTTCTACTTTCGATTTAATGCGTTCCCCTAAATCCGGGAATAGCCCAAAATTAATGTTCATCGGCTGAAAATTATTTGAGTCTGCTTCTGTAATGTATCTCGCCATACTGCCTAAAGCCGTTTCGGCAGGAAGTCGGATCGGTTCTTTGCCTAACGCCAATTGTGCCGCATTCATGCCTGCGATTAAACCTGAACCTGCGGATTCTACATAGCCTTCTACACCTGTCATTTGTCCTGCAAAGAATAGGTTGTTGACAGATTTCAATTGATAAGTTGAATCCAAAACGCGTGGAGAGTTAATAAACGTATTTCTATGCATGACTCCATACCGGACAATTTCAACATTTTCAAGGCCGGGTATGAGTCGAAGAACTTCCTTTTGCGCTCCCCACTTCATGTGCGTTTGAAAACCGACGATATTATACAAAGTGCCCGCCGCGTCGTCTTGACGTAGTTGCACAACGGCTTTAGGACGTTTACCTGTTTTCGGATCTTCCAATCCGACTGGCTTCATTGGACCGAACAACAATGTTTTCTCACCGCGTTTAGCCATAACTTCAACAGGCATGCACGCCTCGAAGTACAATTCTTTTTCGAAGTCCTTCAACGGTGCTACTTCAGCGACGAGAAGCGCCTCATAGAACCTGCTGAACTCCTCTTCATCCATCGGACAGTTTAAATATGCTGCTTCACCTTTATCATAGCGGGATTTCAAATAAACCTTATCCATATCAATAGATTCTTTTTCTATTATCGGTGCAGCTGCATCATAGAAATACAAATACTCTTCACCAGTGAGCTTCAGGATTTTTTCTGCAAGTGCAGGTGAAGTCAATGGGCCAGTCGCAATTATTGTAATCCCTTCCAACATTGCGTCTAAGTCCGTCACTTCTTCATTGATCACTTCGATTAATGGATGATTGCGGATTTTGTCTGTTACATTTCCCGCGAACTCATGCCTGTCGACCGCCAAAGCACCGCCAGCAGGGACTGCGCATTTGTCTGCTGCAGCAATTATAAGAGAATCAAGTCTTCTCATCTCTTCTTTTAAGACCCCTACCGCATTCGTAATATTATTTGCACGCAAAGAGTTGCTGCAGACTAGTTCCGCAAATTTATCCGTATGGTGTGCAGGAGTCTGTTTCACCGGTCTCATTTCGTAAAGGCGTACCTTTACTCCACGGGACGCAATTTGCCACGCTGCCTCACTGCCCGCAAGCCCAGCACCAATGACATTGACGATTGCTGCCATACCTTCACTCTCTTTTCTTATCGTTATTCTTGTGCATCTTCTTTATAATCACATTCTGTACATTGAATTTGTACACCTTTTTTAAGCCTTTTTTCAACTAATGTGCTTTGACATTTTGGGCAAGGCCTGCTAATCGGCTTATCCCAAGATACATATTCACATTCTGGGTACCGGTCACAGCCGTAGAAAATCCTTTTTGTTTTACTTTTCCGCTCGACTACTTGACCTTCTTTACAGAGTGGACAAGTGACACCGATCGGTTTTACGATCGCTTTCGTATTTCTGCAATCAGGAAAATTCGAACAAGCCATAAACTTGCCGTATCGACCCATTTTAAACACCATTGGTGAACCGCAAATTTCACAATCTTCACCAGCAGGTTCATCTTTTATTTCAATTTTCTCCATTTCTTCATCTGCAACTTTAACATCTTTTTCAAATTCCTTATAAAACTCATCAATGACTTGAACCCATCCGATATTGCCCTCTTCTACTTCGTCTAAGTTCTTTTCCATTTCAGCTGTAAATTCGATATTAATGATGTCAGGGAAGTATTGGTTAACTGCCTGATGGACAATTTCACCTAATTCAGTAGGTACAAATCGCTTTGCATCCAAAGTTACATATCCCCGCTTTTGTATTGTATCCAATGTCGGAGCATATGTGGATGGTCTGCCAATCCCTAACTCTTCCAAAGTTTTAACGAGCCGGGCTTCAGAATAACGTGGAGGTGGCTGAGTAAAATGCTGTTTCGGATCAATTTGACTGCTCGTTACCTTCTCCCCTTGCTCAAGCGGAGGTAAAATGCCTTCTTTCTCCTCTTCCTTATCGTCCTCTCCCTCAATATACACTTTCATGAAACCAGGGAATTTCACTTCGGAACCTGTTGCTCTGAATCTCACTTCGCCACTCATCAAATCAGCAGTGACTGTATCCAAAATAGCAGGCGCCATTTGACTCGCAACAAACCTTTCCCAGATCAATTTGTATAATCGGAGCTGATCTCTCGATAAATACGGTTTCATTGATTCTGGAGGCCTCATTACTGAAGTCGGTCTCACTGCCTCATGGGCATCCTGTGTATTTGAAGATTCCTTCGCTTTCACTTTTGATGTGGCAATGAATTCCTTGCCATACATTGTGCCGATGAACGACATCGCTTCTTCCTTTGCACCTTCTGAAATTCTCGTTGAATCGGTACGCATATAGGTGATTAAACCGACAATTCCTTCTTTGCCGATATTAATCCCTTCATAGAGTTGTTGCGCAAGCATCATCGTCTTTCTTGCACGGAAATTCAACTTACGTGCAGCTTCTTGTTGCAAAGACGAAGTTGTAAATGGGGGTGCAGGATTCCGTTTTCTTTCTTTCTTGACGAGGTTTACAATTTCGAATTGGTCTCCTGCCATTTTAGACAATACTTCATCGACTTGTTTTTTGTTTTCAAGTTTGAGCTTTTTTTTCGCATCGCCATAATAAGACGCTTCAAACTTTTTGCCATCCTTTGTAAACTGGCCCGTTATACTCCAATACTCCTCAGGCACAAACACTTTAATTTCATTTTCCCGATCGATGATGAGCCGCAATGCGACTGATTGGACCCGGCCGGCAGATAAACCTTTCTTTACTTTTTTCCATAAAATCGGGCTTATATTGTAGCCGACAAGCCGGTCCAATATCCTTCTCGCTTGTTGGGCATCGACCCGGTTCATATCAATCGGTCTTGGATGCTTGAACGACTCCTTAATAGCATCCTTCGTAATTTCATTGAACACGACTCGGCAATCTGATTCGATGTCGATGGATAGCTGATTAGCCAAATGCCAAGCAATCGCTTCTCCTTCTCTATCGGGGTCAGCCGCTAAAAAGATTTTTTTAGCCTTTTTAGCTTCTTTCTTCAACTCTTGCAATATTGGTCCTTTTCCTCGGATGGTAATGTACTTCGGTTCATAATTATTTTCCGTATCCACGCCCATCTGGCTTCTTGGAAGGTCACGCAAATGCCCGATGGAGGCACGCACTTTATACTTTTTTCCTAAGTAGCGCTCAATTGTTTTCGCTTTTGCAGGCGATTCCACTATTACTAAATAATCTGCCATTAACTTTGTTCCTCCTCATAGAGGTTCCCTATTTATTCACAATGCGCCTTATTTTTATCACGCTACTTGTGAACTCGAACTCAAAAGAATATCTGTTGCAAAATGTATAACAGATTTGAATTAAAATCAACCTTTTCAACATAAGGAGGTTTTTCGGCATCATTCTACAACGTATGCTCAAACAGTTGAAACCCATTCCAAATCGGCTTTGCCCCTTCTTCGATCAACTTATTCGGACCAAAGGACAGAGACGATGTAATCGGTCCCGGAACGGCGTATATATCCTTTCCGTGATCGAGTGCATGCTCAACTGTGCTCATTGTGCCGCTCTTTTCTTCCGATTCTGTTATGATGACAGCATCTGAGAAACCGCTAATGAGCCGATTGCGCATCGGAAATGTCCAACGGGCAGGTGATAGATAAGGTGGATATTCTGTGAGAAGCAAATGCTCTTTAGATAATGTTTTCGCTATCTTTTCGTTTTCTTTCGGGTATAAATGAAAAAATCCATGACCTAAGATGGCAATCGTTTTCCCTCCATATAAAAGCGCTGCTTCATGCGCCATCGTATCAGCTCCTTTCGCAAGCCCGGATACGATGGCAATGCCATTTTGAACGAGCGGCGGAACAATGTATGACATTGCTTTCCTTGAATAATCGGTCGCTTTACGCGAACCAATAATCGCGATTTTCGTCCTTATTTGCAACAATGAAATGTCGCCCTTTATATATAAAACAGCTGGGGGATCAATAAGTTTTCGCAACGCTTCTGGATAGTTTGAGTGAGAGTAAGGTAGAGGGATAATCAGTTGTTGTTCGTACAATTGTGCAAAGGGGGTGTTTGCACATTTCGAAAGTTTTTCATGCAGTAGTTTTGCTTGTTGAAAGGAAATATTTAATAGCTCCGACAACTGGAACGGATTGTATGCAAAAAGTTGGTCGAGCCGGGGGTCTGCATCCACCAATTTTTTTAAACGATTGTATGGTACAGGATGAGCATAGTGCAATGCCATTAACTTCCTGTCGAAGTTTGTATAGTTCATTTTCAGCCTCCTATCAATGTGAATAAAGATGCAACATGAACATGCTGCATCTTTATCGACACGGTCATTTTGTAAAAAATGATCCTATTAATTAATGTGTTTTACATTTTTCGTATAAGCCTTTTTCTTTCAACACTTTAATAAGTGTTTCGCCGATTACGGAAGGTGTATCTGCTACTTCAATGCCTGCAGCGTTCATAGCTTTGATTTTTTCAGAAGCTGTACCTTTCCCGCCTGAAATGATCGCACCCGCATGGCCCATACGTTTTCCTGGAGGTGCAGTTTGTCCACCGATGAAGCCAACAACAGGTTTTGTCATGTTCGCTTTCACCCATTCAGCTGCTTCCTCTTCTGCAGTACCACCGATTTCACCGATCATGACGACCGCGTACGTTTCAGGGTCTTCATTGAATTCTTTAAGAACATCAATGAAGTTTGTACCATTTACAGGGTCTCCGCCGATTCCGACAGCTGTCGTTTGGCCGATTCCAGCTTGGCTCAATTGGTGTGTTGCTTCATAAGTTAAAGTTCCAGAACGTGAAACAACGCCTACATGGCCTTTCGTATGAATATATCCTGGCATAATACCAATTTTACATTCATCAGCTGTAATGACGCCTGGGCAGTTCGGACCGACAAGTCGAGTCTTTTTGCCTTCCATATAACGCTTCACTTTAATCATATCAAGAACAGGAATATGCTCTGTAATACAGATTGTCATATCCAATTCAGCATCTACAGCTTCCATAATAGCATCTGCTGCAAACGGAGCTGGCACATAGATGACAGAAACGTTTGCTCCTGTAGCTTTTACAGCTTCCTCGACTGTATTGAAAACAGGTACTCCTTCAACTTCAGTACCACCTTTTCCAGGTGTAACACCGCCGACAATTTTTGTGCCGTATTCAAGCATTTGCTTTGTATGGAAAAGTGCTGTTGAGCCTGTAATACCTTGTACAATCACTTTTGTATCTTTATTAATATAAATTGACATCGTTTGTCCCTGCCTTTCTTAGCCTACGAGTTCAACAATCTTTTGTGCACCGTCCGCCATTGTGTCAGCAGCGATGATATTTAAACCGGATTCGTTCAATAGCGCTTTACCTCTGTCTACGTTTGTTCCTTCCAAACGGACAACAAGTGGAACTTCAAGGCCTACTTCTTTCGCAGCTGCAATAACACCTTCTGCGATTACGTCACATTTCATAATTCCACCGAAAATATTTACAAAAATGCCTTTTACATGTTCATCGGAAAGGATGATTTTGAACGCTTCTGTAACTTTCTCAGCTGTAGCGCCGCCCCCAACGTCAAGGAAGTTGGCCGGTGATCCGCCGTAGTAGTTGATTGTATCCATCGTAGCCATCGCAAGTCCAGCACCATTGACCATGCAGCCGATATTTCCATCAAGAGAGATATAGCTCAGGTCATACTTGGACGCTTCGATTTCCTTTGGATCTTCTTCATCGTAATCGCGTAATTCGACAATGTCTTTATGGCGATACAATGCATTATCATCAAAATTGAATTTCGCATCAAGCGCTAAAACATTATCGTCACCTGTAACGACCAACGGGTTGATTTCTACGATTGAAGCGTCTTTTTCAGAGAACACTTGGTAAAGACCAGTCATGAATTTCGCCGCTTTGTTTACAAGATGTGACGGGATGTTCATGTTGAATGCCATGCGTCGCGCTTGGAAGCCAGTCAAACCGACTACTGGATCGATTACTTCTTTGAAAATCTTTTCAGGCGTTTTTTCCGCAACTTCTTCGATGTCCATTCCGCCTTCTTCTGATCCCATTAAAGTTACGCGATCTGTCGCACGGTCTACAACAAGGCCAATATAGTATTCTTTTTTAATATCTGACCCTTCTTCGATAAGAAGACGTTTTACTTCTTTTCCTTCAGGACCTGTTTGGTGGGTAACAAGTGTTTTGCCAAGAAGCTCTTTTGCATATTCGCGGACTTCGTCAAGATTTTTTGCGATTTTGACGCCGCCAGCTTTCCCGCGGCCACCCGCGTGGATTTGCGCTTTAACGACAATTACGTCTGTTCCGAGCTCTTTTGCTGCACTTACAGCTTCGTCGGGAGAGAATGCGACCCGACCGTTTGAAACAGCAACGCCATATTCTCTAAGCAGCTGTTTTCCTTGATATTCATGGATATTCATCTTACATCCTCCAATCGAACTTGTAGCTCATAATTTACTGCCGTATCTATTGTAGTAAAGATGTCAAATTATGTCCACATTTGTATGTCGAGAATCCTATAAAAAATGTCAAACTTCGTCATGTTTCTCTTTATTTTTTCTTAATCTATGCTCGCGGTCCACTTGGTAAATAAATGCGAATACTTCAGCTACAGCTTGGTATAGCTGCTCTGGTATCGTTTCGTCAATATTCAGCTGCCCTAATAATTCTACCAAAGTTGGGTCTTCCTGAATGGGTACATCGTGTTCTTCTGCTTTCTTTAATATATTTTCAGCAATTTTCCCTTTTCCTTTTGCGATTACTTTCGGAGATTCCCCGGAAGTTGGATCATATGATAGCGCTACTGCCTCTTTTCTGACATTTTTTCTTTCGATCATATGCGAAAATCAACCCCTTCACGTTCGGGAATCCTTTTATTGGAACGTTCACTCGCTTTTTTTCCATGCTCCTCAAAATTCTTGAAAAAGATGCCCGAAAATTGATAATCAATTTCTGACAGTCCTTTTTTAAGCCTTTCTACGATCGGCATTCCAATCTGTTTAATCGATTCATCCGCATTAAAAACTGTGATAGAGATGATCCGGTTTTGCACTACCATATCGACAATTGTCTTCTCAAGTGATTGAAGATCTAAATAGAATAATATTCTTGCATAATCTGCATCGATTTTTCCATCTTCTTTCATTCTGCCATTCCATTGCAATGTAGCGTCAATCCGTTTTCCTAAAAATTCTAACGGCAATTGCATGACAATTTGCTGGTTATGACCGACTTCTCCAGATTGCATCATCGGTCCATTCATCCGAAAGAGTAGCTGTTCGGCAACTTCCCTTAACTGCGGTGAAACCGACTGATCTTGCGAAAGAAGGATTAACTGAGGTTTTAAGGCCGCAGACAATCGATCAAAATCCGCTTCTTTTCCAGCTAATGACGCTTCATAGTTGAAGCCCATAGAAGTAATAATTGATCGCATAGCTTCTCTTATAATTTTGCCATCAATTGCAGTATCTACAGCAGCTTGAGCACTTTGCATGATGTCTTTTACGATTGGTGATGAAGACTGTTGGGCCAATTGCCGAATCGATGCAGCTTGGTCTGCAGCTTCTCTGCTTAAAAAATGCAAGTGATCCTGTGTTTTTCTTTCCGAAAGGAAGACAGATGATTGGAATGGCTTCAAAACTGCATCTACTGCACTTAACTTAGCTATAAGCACACTGATTTGCCTAACTTCCGGACTCTCCTTTAAAGAGGCTGTCGAGGCATTTGAGAGCTTATGAAGTGCATTTAGTAATTCTGTTTTTTGCTTAGCCGGAATATCATTGGCATTTTCAATCGTTTGTCGGATCGAAGCTAAAATACGGGCTGCCTGCTCAGCAATATTGGCTTTTCCATTGAACGCCGCCCAATCTTGAATCACTTTGTGCACAGTCGGCGAAGCGTTTTCAAATATATTTCTTAGCAAAGCGTTGTTTCGAGAAGGGAGTTGCTGTTCATTCGATTGTTTATCGCGCTGTGTTGGTATGTCTCCCATCATTTCATGAATAACTGACGGCAAGTTTGCAAGCGATGTTCTTATTGGCAATACGCCTGCCTGCTTAAGCAACTGCAAAACTGCAAATCGCTCTTCTCTTCCCACAGAAGTTTCTAACAACTTGTTTAACGCATTTGCAATAATCGAACGTTCAACTGCTTGATCAGTTTGTTTCCCCATCCCATTCAGGAGGGAAGAAAGATGCGATTTCGCTTGTTCTGACAAAGCATTCTCATTATTTAGCGCTTTAGATAAAGCCGCAATGAGATGATGCAAGCCTTCCCTCGTCTCAACACCAATTAAAGAGTTGAAATGGTTGATCGTCAATGGCAATCTCATGTCCAATAACTTGTGTATCGCTGACAATGCTTCGTTGCGAAGTGCAGCTGGAACTGTTTTCAGCAATTTCTCTGCTTCTAATAAATTGTCTCGCGAAATTGGCAGTTTCTGCTTTAAGACGTAGTTTAATAAACTTTGCATTTCCGATGTCTTTGGCAATTGCATTGATTCCAATAAGGATGACAGCTGCCGTGATAAACTTTCATCTGTCCGGAGTGGTCCTGAAATCATTTTCAGTTGCAGTTCGGGTTCTGTTGACTTTACTTGAAAGTAATAAGAATCACCCGCTTTCATCGGCACTTCTAATTTGGCAATCAACCGCTGTCCGCCAATTTGCACTTCTGCCATCTGGCCTGGGAATAGCTGCTTAATTTGACCATGGAACATTTGCCCTTCCCGCAATACGAGCGGAGATGAACTGCTATTTGTTGATTGGATAGTTGTCAAATTCGGAATTAAAGGATGGCTCATCGGCCTCCCTCCTTTTCAGCATAGATTTGATCGGTTCGAACGTTTTCCTATGATGTTCACAAGGGCCGTGCATGTATAACGCTTCAAGGTGATCCGCTGTTCCGTAGCCCGCATTGTTTTTAAACTTGTACATTGGATATTCATTATCCAACTCGTCCATTAAATGATCACGGGTTGTTTTCGCTAAAATCGATGCAGCAGCAATTGCCAAGCTTTGTGCATCTCCTTTAATAATCGCTTCGGATGGACAGCTAACAGTTAATTGCATCGCATCCGCTATGACAATGTCTGGTTTTATTGGCAGTTGTTCAACAGTTCTTTCCATCGACTCCCTCGTCGCAGCGTAAATGTTGAGTTCATCTATGCGCCGTGCCGATTGAATATGTACCGCGTAGCTGACCGCTATGTCACGAATAATAGCTGCATAACGTTCTCTTTCACTTTTCGATATTTTTTTAGAATCGTCTAAACCGATAAGTTCCTGTGCATCTTCAGGTAATATAACCGCCGCACATACAACCGGTCCTGCCAACGGTCCTCTTCCTGCCTCATCAATTCCCGCAACCAAATCTCCTGCAAAGCGTTTAAATTGCTTATCAAACGATTTCTTTTCTTCATAAGCAATTAATTTTCGCTTTCTTTTTTCATTCTCGCGGTGCCACCTCTTTAGTGCAGTCTGAACACCCGCTCTTTCATCAGCTGCCAACTCTTCTATCCATGGCGTCATTTCCAATGTTTTTTTTAATGCATTCGATATTTCTTTCACTGTTTTCACTGCCATCACCTATGTATGATCTATTTTTAATATGTAAGTACTATCACGTTACACTTTATATCGGTCAGATTATGGAGATTTTGCCTTTTCATAAATAGAAAAGGCCGATTGTCATGGATTATTCCACGACCCCATCGACCTGTTCTTCTATTTCGTTTGTAAAATCAAATGTTAATTTGCCAAGGTGCTCATTGCGGATATCTTGGATGATCAACTCCGCAACTTTGTCGTAGTCAATCTCTCCTCCTTGGGTGTACGCTTTACGATCTTCACCGATTTTATTGAAAACCGACAAAATGTCCTCCCCAATTTCACGAATGCCATATCTTTCTAAAAGCCGTTCTGGATAATGTTTTTCTAAGAAACGCAAGCCGTAAACAGACAAATTTTCCATGTTGACGACCGTGTCTTTTATTGCACCAGTTAAAGCCAATTTGTATCCGACCGCCTGATCTTCAAATTTCGGCCATAAAATTCCCGGTGTATCCAACAGTTCTAATTCTTTCCCAAATTTAATCCACTGTTGCGCCTTCGTTACACCTGGCTTATTTCCTGTTTTAGCGATATTTTTCTTCGCCAACCGGTTAATGAGCGTTGACTTCCCGACATTTGGTATGCCGACAATCATTGCCCGAATCGCTCCAGGGCGAATGCCTCGCTTTTTCATTCTTTCTATTTTAGGTGTTAGGATTTCCTTCGCTGCTTTCGTTACTGCTGCAAGCCCTTTTCCTTCAAACGAATTGATGGCAACTGCAGGAATGCCCTCTTTTTCAAAGTAATGAATCCATCGTTCTGTTTCTTTACTATCTGCTAAATCCATTTTATTTAATATTAGCAGTCTAGGTTTTTGTTGTATTACTTCATCAATCATCGGATTGCGCGACGATAAAGGGAGCCTGGCATCAATCAATTCAAAAACGATGTCAACTAATTTCAGTTGCTCAGTCACTTCACGTCTCGCTTTGGCCATATGGCCTGGAAACCATTGGATAGTCATCACTATCCCGTCCTTTCTTTACTTGACAATACCGAAGTCTTTAATCGGCCAAAACACGAATTTTGTACTACCGATAATTTCATCGATCGCTACTGCTCCGATATGTCTTGAGTCTTTACTTTTTCGTCGATTATCGCCCATGACGAATACATGTCCTTCCGGCACTGTATCACTGTCTATTTTATCCTCTAACACGAAGTCTTCAGTCAAAGGGCCATCGTTCACGGTTTTCTTATATTGTTCCAAATACGGTTCGTCGTATGGCTTACCGTTAATATACAAAACATCATCTTTATATTCGACTGTATCGCCCGGAAGCCCGATCACCCGTTTAATATAATCCTTCTGTTCTGGAGCATGGAACACAACGATATCAAACCGTTCAGGCTTACCTAACGTATAACCGATCTTATTGACAATCATCTTATCTCCATGTTCTAATGTCGGCATCATTGAAATGCCATCGACGACGATCGGAGTAAATAAAAAGATGCGAATGACCGCAGCAAGCCCAAACGCGATCAATAAAGCTTTAATCCATTCATAAGTTTCATTCTTTTTCTTTTTTTCGTCCATTCACTGAAGCCTCCCGCCAAACTACTATCCCTATTGTACAGTCTATTCATATTTGAGGCAAAAAGAAAGGAGACCAAAAATAGGCCCCCATTTTTATGTATAATCGGATTCAGTAAAAAGACAAACAGCGAGGATTGCTCCCCGCTGTTTGGATATTATCGGATTTCTTTGATACGAGCGGCTTTTCCGCGTAGGCTGCGAAGGTAGTACAATTTCGCACGGCGTACTTTACCACGGCGTGTCACTTCGATTTTAGCGATTTTTGGTGTGTGTACAGGGAATGTACGTTCAACGCCTACACCGTTAGAGATTTTACGGACTGTGAATGTTTCACTGATTCCGCCTCCACGACGTTTAATGACGACACCTTCGAAAATTTGGATACGCTCACGTGTACCCTCGATGATTTTCACGTGCAAGCGGACAGTGTCCCCAGGACGGAAATCTGGATGATCAGTACGAAGCTGATCTTTTGTAATTTCTGCAATAATGTTTTGCATGATTTTCTCTCCTTCTCCACAGATGCTCTTGCATCTCTTGCCTTTGCAGCGGAACATCAGTCATATGTACTCCATAGAAGCACATAGTAGATCATACCATAAACGACAAGCCTTCGCAAGATAATCTGTTAATTTTTTTCTGCTTTCAACTGCTCCAACAACCTTTTCTGATGATCAGTTAAAGGTGCAACGTCTAACAAGTCTTTGCGCCGATGAAATGTACGAAGTAAAGATTGCTCCTGTCGCCATTTTTCAATTTCGGCATGGTTGCCCGATAAAAGTACATCCGGAACTTTCATCCCATTGAAATCCGCCGGCCTCGTATATTGCGGATGCTCTAAAAGCCCTGTCGAAAATGAATCTAACACGGGAGAATCTGAATTTCCTAATACATTCGGTAATAACCGGACAATGCTGTCGATCATCGCCATTGCAGCAATCTCTCCACCTGTCAATACAAAATCGCCGATTGAAAGTTCGTCGGTAACTAAGTATTCGCGGATTCTCTCGTCATACCCTTCATAATGGCCACATAGGAAAACGATATGGTCCTCACCTGAGAGCTCTTCCGCTTTTTTCTGGTCGAAGCGTTCCCCTTGGGGACACATAAGTAAAATACGAGGCTTTTTCTCCGTCCCTTTCGTCAAATCTTCAACTGCCGCAAAAAGCGGTTCTGGTTTTAGAACCATTCCCGCACCGCCGCCATACGGATAATCATCTACTTTCTTATGCTTATTCCCGGAGTACTCCCGGAAATCCACGACATGAAAGGAGACCGCATCGTTTTCCTGTGCTTTTTTCATAATGGAAGAATGCAACACACCTTCAAACATTTCCGGGAATAGGGATAGTACGTCAATTTTCATCATGAAAGAAGCCCTTCCAACGGATCGATGACAATTTTTTTATTTTCAATATCAATTGCCTTTACGACGTCATCAATATACGGTATATAATGCGGCTTTCCCGTTTGAGGTGTAACTGTCCAAACGTCGTTCGACCCTGTTTCAAGAATTTCAGTCACTTTCCCAATCAATTCGCCCGCTTCTGTATAAACCTCACAGCCGATAATTTCGTAGTAATAAAATTCCCCTTCTTCCAACTCGCCCAATTGCTCTTCAGACACTTTCAATATGCCATCTCTATATTTTTCAACATCATTAATATTCGGGTGTCCTTCGAATGTAAGCAAGTCAAAGTTTTTATGCTTACGATGACTTGCAACAATTAAACGGATCGGCTTTTTCCCATCCGGGAGAAAGAGCGTCAATTCATTGCCAACCGCGTATCTTTCTTCTGGAAAGTCAGTCCTCGAAATCACCCGGACTTCCCCCCGGATACCGTGCGTATTTACAATCTTTCCTACATTGAACCATTGCATATTGCACACCATCCTTTCTAAGCAGAATATAGGATTGTTCCACACATGTAAACAAAAAAGGAAGGACTTAGGTGGGCCCTCCCTTTCAATCGACTATATCTAAGTAAACTCTTTTGCCGTGGTGACTGCCTGCCGCTGAATAAACAATGGTGCGAATCGCTTTTGCTACACGCCCTTGTTTTCCGATCACTTTCCCCATATCTACAGGATTGACGGAAAGTTTGTAAGTGATACGATGATTTTGTTCATCTTTATCGACCCGAACATCTTCCGGATGATCGACTAATGGTTTTACAATCGTTTCGATCAGCTGCCTCATGTACACCCCTCCTGATTATCCCGTATCTACGGGCAGTAAGACTTTACGTATAACATGCGTTCATTTGCAATCAATCGAGCATCCGTTATGTCTTTGAATGCCCGATTGGTTCAACTTACTTACCGTATTTTGCGTTATGGAATTTCTCCATGATGCCTTGCTCTGAGAACAGGTTACGAACTGTATCAGATGGTTTCGCACCATTTTGAAGCCATTTAAGAGCCAATTCTTCATCGATTTTCACTTCTGCAGGTTTTGTAAGTGGGTTATACGTACCTACTGTTTCGATTTGACGGCCATCACGTGGTGAACGTGAATCTGCTACAACAATACGATAAAAAGGAGTTTTCTTTGCTCCCATACGTTTAAGACGAATTTTTACTGACATTTTTACTTGCACCTCCGAATAGTTTCACACAAGATAGTATATTATCAAGGTTTCTTATGTTTGTAAAGTGTTTTTTCTTAACACCTACTATAAAATGAATTCGCCATAGAAAATGGCCAATTTCACTTTACCTTTCATCGCTATAAGCCGATTTGCTTTTCAAAATTCAACTAGGGATAAATAAAAGCGTACGCTGCTTATTTGAAAAATGAATCGAAGCCTGGCATTTTCATTTTCTTTTTCCCTTTTGTTTGCATATTGGTCATTTGCTTAACCATTTTCTTCATTTCATCAAATTGCTTTAAAAGCCTGTTCACTTCTTGAATCGACGTGCCTGAACCTTTGGCAATCCTTTTTTTACGATTCGCATTAATGATTTCAGGTGTTGTGCGCTCTTCAATCGTCATAGAATAAATGACCGCTTCTACCCGGCCCATTTGACTTTCATCGACTTGAGCATTTTCAAGACCTTTGATCTTATTGAAACCAGGCATCATTTTCAATAATTCATCAAGCGGACCCATTTTTTTCACTTGCTGCAGTTGATCCAAAAAGTCATCCAATGTGAAGGTTTGCGTGCGGAATTTCTTTTCAAGTTCCTTCGCCTTCTCCTCATCAACATTCGCCTGCGCTTTTTCAATGAGAGACATAACGTCGCCCATACCTAAAATCCTTGAAGCCATACGTTCAGGGTGGAACGGTTCCAAGGCATCCATTTTCTCGCCCATACCGACAAATTTAATCGGTTTTTGCGTTACAGAACGGATGGACAATGCAGCCCCGCCTCGAGTATCCCCGTCGAGCTTCGTCAAAACGACTCCTGTAATGCCGATTGCATCATCAAAAGACTTAGCAACATTGACAGCATCTTGGCCGGTCATCGCATCAACTACAAGGAAAACTTCATCCGGTTTGCTCAATTCCCTAATGTCTTTCAGTTCTTGCATTAACTCTTCATCGACATGCAAACGGCCAGCCGTATCAATGATGACAACATCATGATGTTCCTTTTCAGCTTCTGATAGCGCTTGACGGGTGATTTCGACAGGCGAAACATCCGTACCGAGTGAAAATACCGGCATCGTAAGTTGTTTGCCAAGAGTTTGCAATTGCTGAATAGCAGCTGGTCGATAGACGTCCGCAGCAACTAATAGCGGTTTTTTATTATGCCGTTTACGCAGCACTGTTGCTAACTTTCCTGTCGTCGTCGTTTTACCGGCCCCCTGAAGACCTACCATCATAATGACGGTAGGTGACTTTCTCGCAAACTGTATCGGATTTTGCTCTCCGCCCATTAAGTTCGTCAATTCATCTTGGACAATTTTGACCACTTGCTGGCCAGGCGTCAAGCTTTTCATGACATCTTGCCCGACAGCGCGCTCACTAACGGTTTTGACGAATTCTTTTACAACTTTCAAGTTGACGTCCGCTTCGATCAGCGCAAAACGGACTTCACGCATCATCTCTTTTACATCTGCTTCGCTAATTTTTCCTTTGCCCGTAATTTTTTGAAGCGTCCCTTGCAGGCGCTGGGCTAAACCTTCAAATGCCATGCATAGACCCCCCCTACTCATGATCTTTTAATGCGGTAAGCAATGCCCGCACTTCTTTGGATTGATCGTCATCGCCAGTTACAATTTGTTCGAGCTGCTCAACGATTTCCACCCTTTTTTGAAATTTCGAAAAGAGTTTCAATTTCGCTTCATAATCTTCTAACATCGCTTCTGTTCTCCGGACATTGTCATAGACAGCTTGTCTTGAAACGCCATATTCCTCAGCAATTTCTCCGAGGGACAGGTCATCCAAGTAGTACAACTGCATATATATTCTTTGCTTGTCAGTCAACAGCGTCTGATAAAAGTCATAGAGGAAGTTTATGCGCGTCGTTTTTTCAAGCATCATAACCTCGCCTCCCCATGTCATCTTATAATGCCGCACATTAAGTGTCAAGTAATTTTACTTGTCTTTATTAGAACCGCAAAGATGTTAAAAGAAGCATCATTCCTCTTCCTTCATTTCCAATTCCAAGCCTTCTGCAAACAATCCGTAAACATATTTTTCTGGATCGAACGGCTGTAAATCATCCATTCCTTCACCAAGACCGACAAATTTAACTGGGATATTCAATTTATTGCGGATTGCAAGTACGATGCCGCCCTTCGCTGTTCCGTCTAATTTCGTCAATACAATTCCAGTTACGTTCGTCGCTTCTTTAAACGTTTCTGCTTGGATTAACGCGTTTTGACCAGTTGTTGCATCCAATGCCAATAGCACCTCGTGTGGAGCGCCTTCAATTTCTTTTCCGATGACACGATGCACTTTTTCAAGCTCATTCATTAAATTTACTTTATTTTGCAATCTGCCAGCAGTATCACAGATTAAAACATCGACATGTCTATTTTTTGCCGCACGGATCGCATCATACATTACTGCGGCCGGATCAGATCCTTCCGACTGCCTGATCACTTCTACGCCTACCCGTTCACCCCATACAACAAGCTGGTCGATTGCTCCCGCTCTGAACGTATCGCCTGCTGCTAACATAACTGTTTTTCCTTCACTTTTGAAACGAGCCGCCAATTTGCCGATTGTCGTCGTCTTGCCGACTCCATTGACACCAACCATTAAAATTACTGTCAAATCATCTTGCATATTCAATTCAGTATCTAATTCCTCGCCAGCTCTATAAATTTCTACGAGCTTTTCGGAAATGACGGATTGAATGCCGGCAGTATCTTTAATATTTTTCCTTTGAACTTCAAACTTTAATTGGTCGATTAACTCCATTACCGTTTCAACACCAACGTCAGCTTGCAATAGAAGCTCTTCCAATTCCTCGAAAAATTCTTCGTCCACTTCACGGAAACGAGCGACTAAGTCATTCACTTTAGATGTAAAGGAATCACGAGTTTTCGCCAAACCTTCCTTGAATTTTTCCGATACCGCCTCATTTGTTCCCGTAATTTTCTCTTTTAACTTTTTAAAAAAAGACATTTCAATCTCTCCTTTTACTTTTCCAATGAATCTGCATCGATACATCGACATCCATAACGATATGGCTTTTCATTCTATAGAATCCGGCTGCCTGCGCTTTTGTTTCATCCAGACTCCAGCAGCCATCCCCTCGAGGTCGCTTCAATTTTGAATTGGAAGACAAAAAACGTCTTCCAGTTCAAAATCTCCAGCGCTTGTCGGGGATTAGCAGGCTGCCTGCGCTTTTGTT